>JBJTXX010000342.1:0-795 GCA_046082485.1 Actinomycetota bacterium | reverse complement strand
AAGGAGCCGTGGCGCCGGCACAGGGTGCACCGCCAGGTCGAACAGTTGCTGCAGTCCGCCCAGTTGTCGGCCACGTCGCCCGACACGTGCGAGGTGCCGCTCACCCTCGCCGAGGTGAAGTCCGCGCTCGACAGCGTGCTGCAGGATTCCCCCGGCAGGCTGTCGTTGCGAACCGGGGCCGTCACGGTCAGTTCCTTCCCGCCGCAGCACGGTGTGCCGGCGAGGGTGGTGTGCCTGCTGGGCCTCGACGAGAACGCGTTGCGGGCGGGTGTCTTCGACGGCGACGACGTGTTGGGCCTGCACCCGTGCCTCGGCGAGCGCCACCCGCGTTTCGAATCGCGTCAGTTGTTGCTCGATGCCGTGCTGTCGGCCGGTGAGCGCCTCATCATCACCTTCAACGGCGCCGACCTCACCACGAACAAGGAGGTGCCGCTGGTGGTGCCGATGGCCGAGATGCTCGATGTCGTCTCGCACCTGGTGCCGCTGGGCAGGCACTACGCCCCCGTGGTGGTGCGACATCCGCGCCACGGGTTCAACGAGCGTGCGTTGGTGCCGGGCGCACTGGTGACCGGTTCGACGAAACCGTTCACCTTCGATCCGGCGATGCTGCAGGCTGCGGTGGCGCGCCGGTCGGTGGACGGTACCCATGCCAGCCCCGTGTCGCCGTGGCTGTTGCCGCCCGCCGTCATCGAATCGGTCGACCTGCAGCAGTTGCTCGATGTCGTGGCGAACCCGAGCAAGGTGTACCTGCGTGATCGGCTCGAGGTGCGCCTGCCGACCGAGGTGCAGAAGATG
>JBJTXX010000341.1:0-9576 GCA_046082485.1 Actinomycetota bacterium | reverse complement strand
ATGCTCCGTGAGGCCGTGCAGATCGTGCGCAGCATGTGGACCGAGCCCGAGACGTCGTTCGACGGCACCTACTACCGCATGTCGCGTGCCCAGTGTGATCCGAAGCCGTTGCAGTCACCGCACCCGCCGATCTGGATCGGTGGCGGCGGCGAGCAGCTCACGCTCCGTGTGGTGGCCCGTTACGCCGACTGCAGCAACTTCGGCGGCAAGCCGCACGAGTGGGCGCGCAAACGGGAGATCCTCAAGGGGCACTGCGCTGCCGTCGGCCGTGACGAGGGGACCATCCGCAAGACCTGGTCGCCGGAGGTCTTCATCCGCGGCACCCAGGCGGAGCTGGATGCCGCCGGCAGCCGCAGCTTCTGGGGCGAGCCGCTCGAGAGCTGGCGCGAGGGCAACCTGGTGGGCACCCCCGAGCAGGTCTGCGAGAAGGTGCAGCAGTACATCGACCTCGGGTGCACCGGGTTCGTGCCGTGGTGCAGCGACTATCCCGACACCGAGACCCTCGAACTGTTCGCCACGCAGGTGATGCCGAACTTCCGCTGAGGCCTTCCCACTCAGAACAGTGACGTCTGCTGGGGCAGGGGTATCGGGAAGGGTTCCGGGAGGGGCCCGAGGCCGGGATGCAATGTGCTGACCTCTGCATGCAGCGCTCGTGCGAGACCGGGCGAGCGGATGTTGTCGGGCGTGTGTACGAAGAGGATGGGTGACCGACCCTCGTGCAGCCAGTCGGCCAACTCCGGGGCCCATCGCCGCACCCCGTCGTCGGTGAGGTCGACATGGTCGCTGCCGATGAACCGGACGATCGGCTGGTCCGTGAGCGGCTCGGCCAGCAGCGGCAGCCGGGGTTTGGTGCGCCATTCCTCACGCCCGGCCTCGGTGTAGGGGGTGCGGTGGAAGAGCGTCAGCGTGTCGAGCACCACCCGCTCCGCGTCATGACGCGCCAGCACCGACTCGAGCGCTCTCCGGCCATCACCACCGAAGAACTCGTGGTGCCGCACCTCCACGCTCCACCGCCACACCCGAGGCGCTGCCGTCAGGGTCGCGTCGAGCGCGGCGATGTCGCGGGGTGAGAACGATGGCGGCAGCTGCAGCGTCAGCCCTGCGACCAGGTCGCCGAGCGGCTGCAACAGGTCGACGAACGCCCGCACCTCGGCATCGACATCGCGCAGCCGGCGGTCGTGGGTGATGGTGCGAGGCACCTTGAAGACGAACCGGAAGTCAGGATGTGCCATCTCCGCCCAGCGCGCCACGGTTGCCGGATGGGGGAGGGCGTAGAAGGTCGTGTTCCCCTCCACGGCGTTGAGGAACCGGCTGTAGGGGGCCAGCTCCCGCCCGGGCACGGTGCCTGCAGGCAGGTAGGTGCCCACCCATGCGCGCTGGGCCCACATCGGGCAACCCACGTGCAGCGTGGGCGGGGTCACGTCACTCGTAACTGCGGTAGATGCACTCGGCGACGCAGCTGGGCTTCGCGGCGCCCTCGCACTCGAAGACCAGCTCGTAGGTGCTCTGCACGCCGCCGGGGATGTCGTCGACGGCGAGCAACTTGACGCCCATGCGCAGATTCGCGCCCACGGGAACCGGCGACATGAAGCGCACCTTGTTGCAGCCGTAGTTGACGCCCATCTTGAAGCCGGTGGTGATGACGGCCTGGGGCAACAGCACGGGGGCCAGCGACAACGTGAGGTAGCCATGGGCGATGGGCCCGCCGAAGGGCCCGGCCTTGGCCTTCTCCACGTCGATGTGGATCCACTGGTGGTCGCCGGTGGCGTCGGCGAACAGGTTCACGCGTTCCTGCGTGATCTCCATCCAGTCCGAGTAGCCGAGGTGTTCGCCGATCTGGGTCTTCAGTTCCGCCGAGCCGTTGATGATGCGAGGTGCCATGGCCGACAGCATGGCACCTTCGCGTCGCCTACGGTGAAGCCGTGGGGAACCAGTCACCGGGGGATCGGCTCGTGCGTGCAGCGCTGTTCCCGGTGCGCCTCGCGAAGAACACCGCCCGACTGGCAAGGAGTGTGCTGATGGCTGATTTCCTCACCGGGTACTCGATCACCCAACCCGACAAGTTGGCGATGGTCGACGACCGCCCCGACGGCACCGTCCGGTCGATGACCTTCGCCCAGTTGAACGACCGATCGAACCGCCTCGCGAACGTGCTGCTCGACCTCGGTGTCGTGCCGGGCGAGAGCAAAGTGGTGTGGTGCGGCCAGAACTCGATCGGCCTCGTGCTGATGATCAACGCCGCCCGCAAACTGGGCGTCACCGCAGTGCCACTGAACTACCGGCTCAGCGACGAGGAGGCCGCGTACGTCACCGATCACTGCGACGCGACGGTCGTGTACGTGGACGCCGAGTTCGCGTCGATGTTCGATCGTGTACGCGAGCAGTTGCCCAAGGTGCAGCAGTATCTGGTGTTCGACGGTGACGTTCCCGAGGGCATGACCGACATCGATGCATTGGTCGATGCGGCAGCGGCCACCGAGCCGCAGGTGCCCGAGGCCACCGAACCCGGCTCGACGATGATCTACACCAGTGGCACCACGGGCAAGCCCAAGGGGGCATTGCGGCGGGGCAACAGCGGTGCGGCCCAGAGCGCTGCGCTGATGGCCTTCATCGGTTACGTGCCCGACGACGTGTACATCCCCACCGGCCCGCTGTACCACTCGGGTCCGGGGGGCTTCATGGGCATCGCCCAGGCGCTCGGCCAGACGGTGGTGCTGCAACGCAAGTTCAATCCGGAGGACTGGCTGCGCCTGGTGCAGAAGTACCGGGTGACGTCGACGTTCAGCGCGCCGACGCCCATCCGGATGATCTGCAACCTTCCCGACGAGGTCAAGGCCCGCTACGACGTGTCGTCGGTGAAGCGGATGATCGCCAACGCAGCGCCGTGGAGTTTCGCGCTGAAGCAGATGTACCTCGCCTACTTCCCGGGCGACTCGTTGTTCGAGGTGTACGGCAGCACCGAGTTGGGGGTCAACTGCGTGCTGCGCCCGGAGGACCAACTCCGCAAACCGGGCTCTTGCGGCAAGCCGTCGCCGATGGTGGAGATCAAGCTGTTCGACGACGAGGGCAACGAGGTCACCGGTGTCGGCCCGGAACACACCGGGGAGTTGTTCGTGAAGAGCCCGAGCGTGTTCGCCGACTACTACAAGCAGCACGACAAGTACATGGCCGACAACAAGCACGGCTACCAGACCGTCGGCGACATCGCCTATCGGGACGACGAGGGCTACTACTACATCTGCGATCGCAAGAAGGACATGATCATCAGCGGCGGCATGAACATCTATCCCGCCGAGATCGAGGCCGCGCTCGAGCACCACGCCGATGTGCTCGAGGTGGCCGTGTTCGGCACGCCCAGCGAGGAGTGGGGCGAGAACGTCCACGCCGTGGTGGTGGTTCGCGAAGGAGGCTCGCTCACGGCCGACGAGGTGATGGCCTTCGCCCGCGATCATCTGGCCGGGTACAAGGTGCCGCGGTCGGTGAGTTTCATCGACGAGTTGCCGAAGACGGGCAGCGGCAAGGTGCTCAAGCGCGAGTTGCGGGCACCGTTCTGGGCCGGCCGCACCAGCAAGGTCTGACGCGGCAGCAGGGCCTGACGCGCGCCCGAGCCAACCGGTACGTCGGGCCGGTCACACCAACTGGAGGGGGAGTGTCGCTCCGGGCGGCACCTGCACGGCGATTGGGTCACCCACGCGTACCGTGCCCGCTTGCACCACCACGGCCATCGCACCGGTGATGCGGTGCAGCTCGCCCGATTCGTCGCGATGCACCATCCGCTTCAGCAGACCGGGGAATCGTGCCTCGATCTGCGCACACGGGTTGCGTATTCCGGTGAGCGCCACCAGTGCCTCGTCGCCGAGCCGGAGCAGGGTGCCGGTGGGGAGCGACAACGAGTCGAGTCCGGCGACGGTGATGTTCTCGCCGAGGATGCCCGGTGTGAGCGCAAAGCCTTCAGCGGCGAGCGCGGCCAGTATCTCGGCGTCGAACAGGTGGACCTGGCGAAGGTTGGGCTGGTTCGGGTCGCGCTCCACCCGGCTGCGGTGCCGCACGGTGCTCCCGCAGTGCACGTCGTCCTCCACGCCGAGCCCGGCGAGCAGCCTGACCTCGGGCACCGATTCCTTCGAGAACGTGTAGGCCGACGATCGGTGCAGGGCGCTGACGGTTGCGGTCACGAGCGGGAGCCTAAGCCGCGGCCAGTCACGCCGTCGGTCAGTAGCCCAGTCGCTCGACCCGGTCGGGCTTGTGCTGCCAGTCCTTGTCGACCTTCACGAAAAGTTCGAGGAACACGCCCTCGGGCAACTGGGCACGGGCGCGGGAGCCGACCTCTTTCAACACCGAGCCGCCCTTGCCGATGACCATGCCCTTCTGGCTGTCGCGCTCGACCACGATCTCGACGCGTACCCGGGGCCATTCCCACTCGGTGACCCGGGTGGCGATGCTGTAGGGCAGTTCGTCGCGGGTGACCGCCAACAGTTGCTCGCGCACGAGTTCGGCAACCCATTGCTCCTCGGGTTGGTCGCTCACCGTGTCCTCGGGAAAGTACATCGGACCCTCGGGCAGCAGGCCCGAAAGGTGGGCCACCAGTTCCGGGATTCCCTTGCCGCTGCGGGCCGACACGGGAAAGTAGGCCGAGGCGCCGAGGCCGGACGCTGCGATCAACTGCTGCACCACCATGTCGGGCTTCACCGCGTCGACCTTGTTCAGCACCACCAACGAGTTCGGCAGGTCGAGGTGGCTGGCCACCCACTGGTCACCCTTTCCGAACGGTTTGGTGGCGTCGATGACGAGGCACACGACGTCGACGTCGGAGACGCTGTCGAGCGCCGTGGCGTTCACCCGCTCTCCGAGGGCGGTGACGGGCTTGTGCAGACCCGGCGTGTCGACGAAGACCAGTTGCGCCTCGGTGGTGGTGCGGATGCCCATCACCCTGGTGCGCGTGGTCTGCGGCTTGTCGCTGACGATGCTGACCTTCTGGCCGCACATCGCGTTCACCAGGGTGCTCTTGCCGACGTTCGGTCGACCGACGAGTGTGATGAAGCCGCTGCGCATCGTGCCGCTCACGCTACCTGCGCGGTGCGTCGAGCAGCAGGGGGGCGAAGTCGAGTCGGGACAGCGGCGTTCCCGGCTGCAGCACCTCGCCGGTGGCATCGGGCACTGCGACGTTGAAGTTCACCTGGCCGACGCCCCGACTGCCGGTGAGCGTCAGCACGATCTGGCCGATCGCGAGCCGTTGGTCGAGGGCCGGCATCCCGTCGAAGAAGCCGGTCGGCAACTCGACGTCAGCGACTCCGCCCCCCGTGTCGGTGACACGGATCTCGGCGGCGGAGGGCACTGCGCTGCGCAGACCAGCACCGAGGTCACCCAGCGGGCCGGTGCCCAACTGCAGAGCGGCGACGACCTGCTGCAGGGCGGCGGGTGCGGGAAGCGCCCCCTCGACGTACAGCAACTGGCCGCTGGTGATGAAGTACAGCCGTACCGGTTCGGTCTGCACGAGGGTGGTGGTTGTCTCGAGTCCGATGGTCGTGGTGGTGGCGAGTGCCGTCGTGGTGGGGGCCGCGGTCGTGGTGCTCGCGGCCGTGTCGCCGAGACCGAACGGAGGGTCGAGGGAGTCGACCTTCCCGTCGCCGACCACGCTGCACGCCGCCATGCCCGCTGCGATGGCGACGCTGCAGACCAAAGCCCTTGTCCGCATCAGGCCACCTCTCCGAAGCTCACCATGAAGCGTGCGCCACCGCCCGGTCTGTCTTCGACCCACGCTTCGCCGCCGTGCGCCTGAGCGTGTTCGGCGACGAGCGCGAGGCCCAGACCGGTGCCCACCCGGTGACGTGCCGCGCTGCCACGGGCGAAGCGCTCGAAGATGCGCGAGCGCTCGCCTCGGGCGACGCCTGGTCCGGCATCGTCGACGATCAGGACGATGCCGTGTCGGCCACGGGCCTCGACCGCCACTCGAACGGGAGCACCGGCGTGTGCCCTGGCGTTCTCGAGCAGGTTGGCGAGGATCCGCTCGAAGCGGAGCTTGTCGATGCGTGCCTGGGCGGGCACGTTGGGGGCGATCTCGATCGGCACGTCGCCGAAGCCATAGCGCTGGGCGATCCGCGGGATGAGTTCCTGCAGGTCGACGTCTTTGCGGTGCAGTTCGGTGGACCCGGCGTCGATGCGCGACAGTTCGAGCAGGTCCATCACCATCGAGTCGAACCGGCGGACCTGACTGACCACCACGTCCAGTGCCTTCTGGGTGCGGTCGGGCAGGTCGTCGCGGCGGCCATCGAGCACCTCCACTGCTGCGGTGAGCGCCGTGATGGGCGACCGGAGTTCGTGACTGACGTCGCTCGCGAACCGGGCTTCCCGCTCGATGCGCGTCTGCACGGCGTCAGCCATGTCGTTGAACGAACTGGCGAGTCGGTCGAGGTCGGGGTCGTTCTCGGGCTGCAGACGTGTGTCGAGACCACCGCCGGCGATCTCGCCGGCGGCGGAGGCGACTCGGGTGAGCGGCCGCAGCAGGCGGCGACCGGTCCACCAGCCCAGCAGTCCGGCCAGCACCATCGTGACCGCCGAGCCGACGAGCAGGGCCGTGGCGATGGCCCTCAGGCTGCTCTGGGTGCCCTCCATCGGAAAGGCCTCGAGATACTGGGCGTCGACCGCCGGCATCACCACCCCGACTGCGACGTACGGCTCGCCCCGATAGTCGAACCGTTGCTGGGCGCTGCCGCCCTGAGCCACGGACGTGCGCAGTTCCAAGGGGAAGGCATCGATCGAGTAGGTCAGGTCGGCGGTGAACTGTCGGCCGCCCACGATCAGGAGCGGGAAGCCGCCGGATTCGGTGCGCAGGTCGAGCACGTCGAAACGCTGTTCGAGTAGCAGTTGGTCCTTGACGGTCTTCGCATTGGCGTAGGCCTGCGTGCGTGCAGTCTGGGTGCGTTGCTCGATGAGGAACTGGCGTGCGGCTGCGAAGGTTGCGAGCGCAAGGCCGAGGCTTGCGACCAGGGCCGTCAACGAGAACACCAGCGTGACCCGGGTGCGCAGGCGCAGGGTGCGGTGTCGGCGCTGCTCGTTCACGCCGCACAGTGTGCCTCACGCGTCGCCTCGCTGACGCGCGCCGTTGCTCAGGCTGCGTAGCCGACCAGCGGGAATGCCTCTTCCGGGGCCTGCACGACCGGAGCGAGCGTGTCGAGGTCGGCGAGGACGAGTTCGGCCCGCAGCATCATCTCCGAGCACACGAACGCAACCCGGTGCCCGGCGTTGACCGTGTCGAGTGCCAGTCGACGTAGCGCCTGCAGTCCGGTCTCGGTGACGACGGTGACGCCGCTGAGGTTGACGAGCAGTCCGTAGGTGCGTGGCAGCGGCAGGCACGCAGCGCGCAGGGCGCTGCCGTGGTCGGCCGTGGCGAGTGGGCCGTGCACGGCGACCGACACGTGGTGACGTGCGAGGTCGGCGTGAGCCGTGAGTGAGGGTGCCAACATGTCGTCCTCCGGGGGTTCGGGTCGGTGGCGAGTGATCGCCCTGCCTGTGCCCGCTCTGGCGCCCGTTGCGTTCACCGCTGCCGGTGGGGCACCAGGGGGAGGTAGGTACCCCACCGAGGCAGCGTGAACAAGTACGAGTCTGCTGGCCCTGTGTGACAGGACGGCGTTCCCTTTGTGCGATTTCTGTAACAGATTCCGCGCGCCTGCCAGAGTGTGGGGGTGAACTCGCTGCTGTTCATCGAGGACGACGACGCCATCCGCGTGGCGCTGCGGTTGGCGCTGGAGGACGAGGGCTACGACGTCCGTGAGGCCCCCGACGGCCGAACCGGTCTGGCGTTGTTCCATGAACGCGAGCCCGATCTCGTGCTGCTCGACCTGCGCCTTCCCGATCTGTCGGGGTTCGACGTGTGCCGGCAACTGCGCACGGGCAGCATCGTGCCGATCATCATCGTGACCGCACAGACCGATACCCACGATCTCGTGGCCGGTCTCGAGGCGGGCGCGGACGACTACGTGACCAAGCCCGTGGTGCCCAAGGAACTCGCGGCGCGCATCCGCGCGGCGCTGCGTCGTGTGCAACTGCACGAGACCCCGCCGGCAATGACCGCCGTGTCGCGGTTCGGCGACGTCGAACTTCGACGTGAACAGGGCATCGTGTTGAAGGCGGGCGTCGAGCTGAACCTGACCAAGACGGAGTTCCGCCTGCTCTGCGAGTTCGCCGATCACGCCAACATGGTGTTGTCCCGCGATAAGTTGCTCGAGCGGGTGTGGGGTTACGAATACCTCGGCGACTCGCGTCTGGTGGATGCCCACGTCCGCAGACTGCGTGTGAAGATCGAGGATCAGCCGGACGACCCGAAGCTGATCGTCACGGCCCGCGGGGTGGGCTACCGGTTGTTGCCCTGACGGTTCAGCGCCACACCCGGCTGAGCAGGTACTCGCCGAGTCCCTTGGCCTGCGCGTCGAATGCAGTGCTGCTGGCGACGCCCTCGCCCAGCAGGCCGACGATCACGAAGTTGAGCGCGTGCAGGTTTGCCAGTTCGTAGCGGCGCACCTCGAGTGCGGCGGCCTCGGGCAACAGGTCGCGCACCACGTCGGCGGTGAGGTTGGCGTGCAGCCATCGGTAGCCGGCGTGATCCCGGGCCCAGATGCCGACGTTGGCGTTGCCGCCCTTGTCGCCGGAGCGTGCGGCGAAGTGGCCGCCGAGGGGCTCGCCTGGCCCCGGACCCGCCTCGGGTGAGTTCGGAGTGCTCACTCCCACCCCGGGTGTGAGTGAGTACTCGGTCGGGGGTGTGGCACTCGGTTGGCGGGGTGGCACTCGGATGGTGGGGGTGGCGGGGCCGGTGGCGGGGCCGGTGGCGGGGCTCGTGGGGGGCGGGGAGGTGGCGGGGGCGGGGGTGGTCGGGGGCCACAGGACGAGGCGTTCGTGGACCTCGGTGGCGTCCACGAGGGCCGGCCAGTAGACACCGAAGGACTGGGCCTCTCCGGGGGCGCCGGTGGCGAAGAACCCGGGATAGTTGGCGAGTGCCATCTCGATGCACGCGGAACTGAAGGCCCGTCCGACGAGTCGTTCGTCGTGGCTCTTCACACTGACGTGCAGGCGTCCGGACGCAGCCTCTTGGGTGGGCGCGTCGCTGGGCGCAGGCACGAATCGCACGTCGACCTCGTCGAAGCGGTCGCGTCCGCCGAGCCGGCGGAGCAGTGCCTCGGTGAGCCACGCTGCCTTCTCGGCCTGGCGCAGACCGGTCAGCACGAACGTCATCCGGTTGCGGTGGCCACCGTCGAGGTTGATGCAGACCTTCAGTTGCGTCGGGGCGGGCAGGCCCTTCGTGCCGCTCACGTGCACACGGTCAGGTGCCTGCTGCGACACCTCGATCGTGTCGAACCTGGTCACCACGTCGGGGTTCGCGTACAGCGGCTCCCCGATCTCGTAGAGCAGCTGGGCGGTGACCGTGCCGACGTTCACCACGCCGCCGCTGCCCGGGTGCTTGGTGATCACGCTCGAGCCGTCCTCGGCGACCTCGGCGATGGGGAAACCCAAGGGTCGCGACGGTTCGGGGATCTCGTGGAACCACGTGTAGTTGCCGCCGGTGGCCTGTGTGCCGCACTCGATGAC
>JBJTXX010000340.1:0-6460 GCA_046082485.1 Actinomycetota bacterium | reverse complement strand
CTGAACCGCGAAGTGGCGGCCCGGCTCGAAGCCGGCGAGCGCCTCGACCTGATCAGCACCCACAGCAAGTACGCACCGTCGCAGGCCCGATGGCTGCGCCCTCTCGAAGGGCTGGTCGACACCGCGGCACTCGCACCACTGGCCGTCGACCTGTGCCGGTTCGATGGCCGGCAACTCTGCGTACCCCGCCTGATCGACGTGCGCATCATGTGGCTGCGGTCCGACCGCATCACGAACCCGCCCGACACCTGGCAACACTTGGTCGAGCAGGGTGTGCGGTTCGGGTTCCCGGGCCGCGAGTCGGGTCTGTTCGGCACGTTCTTCGAGTTGGTGGTCGGGGCCGGCGGTCGCCTGTTCGACGACAGCGGCCACCCCACCATCGATTCGCCCGAGGCAGTGGCGGCGGTGCAGACCCTGAGCACCCTCGCCGCCGAGGCACCGGCCGACCTCCCCGACTGGCACTACGACCAGGTCGACGCAGCCCTGCTCTCGGGCCGAGTCGATGCCGCCGGCGTGTGGCCGGGTGGCTGGGGGCCCATCCGCGACTCGGCACTGGCCGCGGTGCTGCAACCGCACCCGTACCCAGCCGGGCCTCACCGCAGGGTCAGCTACGCCGGCTGCCACGCATGGGCGGTGCCCACCACCTGCGGCGACCTACCGGCCGCATTGCGACTGCTCGAGGTGCTGAACGGCGAACGGGCACACGCGCTCGACGCCGCAGGGGGCAGCGTCTGCGCGCACGAGGCCGCCTTCGCCGCCGTGCAGCCCGCCAACGCCACCGACAGCGAACGTCTGCGCATCACCACCGACACGATCGCCACCGCGATGATCACCTACCCGCCGCACCCACGCTTCCCGGAACTCGAGGACGCAGGCTGGGCCGCGATCAACGATGCGCTGCGCGGCCGATGCAGCGCCGAGCAGGCCGTTGCAGCGGTGCAGGCCACCGCCGAGCGCGTGCTGCGCTGACCCGCGCGAGACTGCACGCATGGCGAACTGGATGTTGTTCTCGGTGCCGTGCCCCACACCTGCCGAGGCCACCGCTGCACAACTGCTGCAGAAGCGCATCGACGGCATCACCCCCGAGATGCAGCAGAGCGCACGCCTCCACGGATGCCGCTTCCACCGGGCGTGGGCGGCCGCGGACGGCAGCGCCTTCCACGCCATCGCGTGCTGGGAGAACCGGGAGGGCGCCGGCGCGTTCTACCGGGAATGGCAGATCGAGGACGAGGAAGGCGAGACCATCACCTTCCTCGGGGGCGACATCGGTCTGGTGCCCGAACCCTGACCCAACTGGTCATACGCCCGCAGCCAACCACGACGCCGCACCGAACAGGGCCACACCCAGCACCGGCGAGAGGAACGCGGCCCTGACGACGTTCTTCTCCACCGCCATCAGCGCTGCCAACAGCAGCATCCATCCGAGGCTGCCCATCCCCACGGCGAACATCACCACCATCAGGGTCCAACAGCAACCGACGCAGAACCAACCGTGCGACACGCCCATCTGGAAGGACTCCCAACTCGCCGAGGCGCCCCGCCAATGCTGTGACACGAACAGGAACGGCGAACGACACGCCGTGAGGCACTTGCGTTTCAGCGGCGTGAACTGATACGTGCCAGCGAGCACCAGCACCACCACCATCACCCAGGGTCGCTCACCTTCCGCAGGCGATGGCAGCACAGCGTGGAGTACCGCATCGGCCACGATCGCGAAGCAACCCACCAGTGTCCACACCACGATGTAGCCCGCGATCAGCAACCCGATCAGGCGACGGTGGTGGGGGCGAGCCCCCACCACGGTTCGGAACGTACCCACCAACGGAGCGGTGGTGGGCAGCATCATCGCCGCCGTCATCACCACCCAGCCGAGCAGCACCAGGGGCACCGCCGTCGCACCACCAGCGAGGTGGTCGTGCTCGAACCATCGCCGCGACGGCGAAGCCCCAGCCCACCACAACAGCGCCCACGCCAGCAGCGACGGGGCCACGATCGCGGCGACCACCCATCGGCGCGGGGCGCCGCTGGGGGCCTGGAAGGCGGTAGCCATGGGCTCAGCCAGCGAAGTGGAACGACCCGTGCACGGCTCGCTGGCCGGCGACGGAGAATGATGTGCCCATCTCGGGCACATCGGCGCGATAACCCTGGGCCGCCACCACCGCGCCGTCGGCACCGGCCGGCACCTCGGCCGACACCTTGGTCCCGATCACCAGGTGCCCACCGTCGCGATACTCGATGGCGGCGCGTTCGACGCCCACGATCTCGCCCAGCATTCGGGCGAGATCAGCCATCGGGCCACCCTTGCCACCCGACCATGCCGACGACAGCGCCTCGGCCTGGGCATCGGACACCGTGTCGGGGAGGAAGATCATCGACTTCACCGGTGCGCCGTTGCGGTCCAGCGAACCCAGCATCGCGAGCGTGATTCCCGAGACGTCGACCCCGTCGATCGCGCCCGTCTCGATCTGCCAGGCGATGACCCGGTCACAGGCATCGCCGCTCGGTTCCTCACCCGACCAGCAGCAGGCGCAGTTCACGTCGCAGGTGCAGACCTCGAGCAGGCTGCCACGGACTTCATAGGACATTCGAGTTCCTCCTCGTGTTCGTCGCAGTCACCACGCGCCGCCCATCGAGCGTGACCACCCTGGCGCTCACTGTAGCCAAGGCCAGGTGCATGTCTGGGGAACACCTGAAATTTGAATCAGTCGGGAACTTCCTGAACTGCACAGCCGACCGAGTTCTCGTCACGCAACGTGTGATGTGAACGGGAGAAACCACCATGAGTGCTACAGCGATGACCGTGGAGACGACCACGGTGTTCGAGCTGATTCGCTGGGTCGACGGCCGACCCACCAGCTACACCCCCTACGCCAGCAACTGCTCGGGATGCTGCGGCCCCGCCGAGGCACCCCGAACTGCGCCGCGCAGCTGCTGCGCAGGCAACTGACCAAGGATCCCCTCGACCCGGGAACCACCGGCCGTCGACCGACGACCAAGTTCACCGCAGTGGGGCGACGAGGCCGCCCAGTCGGTCGCCCCCCTGCATCTCCCGTCTGCGGAGGCGGGCGCCGGCTGGTGCGGTCCGCCGCGTGCTGGCGAGTGCCGATCGGCGAGGTGGTACGGCGGGCCGGGTTCAGTGCCCCGAGCCAGCCCCTGCGGCCTGCTCGAGTGCGATGCGGTAGGCGGCCACCAGCAGGTCGCGGCGAGCAGGGTCGAGACGGTGGTCGGCGGCCACGGCATCCTCGGGGTTCGACGAGGTGGCGACGTAGCCGGCAGCGCGCAGGATGTGACCGCGGGCGAGCCCGCACGCATCCTCGATCGCGGCGATGTCGTCGAGGCGGGGCTCGACCTCACCCGTCGACCAGCGGCTGATCGTGTTCTGGGCCACCGCGAGCACCGACGCAAGTTCGGTCTGGGTGAGACGACCCGTGTACGCCGCACGGATCGCAGTGGCGAGGGGCGGCGCGATAAGCACGCCGCGAGGGGCACGGTTGCGCACCTCCTTCGCCGTGGCGCCGGTGCCGCTCGATCCGCTGTCGGTCATCTGATGAAGCCTCAGTAACAGTGTAGGACGGAAGGGGTTTCCTGACCAGTCATTCGGATTGGGCGTTCACACCCCTCGCCACAGCACCGCGCCGCAGGCGCCTACGATGCCGGTTCGACCGCCGATGCTGCCGTGCCCGAGTGCCGCCCATGACCCCGCACCCCACCAATCCTCCCCACCCGGACCAGAACCCGTTCCGCCGTGCCTTCGAGTTGCTGCCCGAACTCGTCTGCGAATGGGCCACCGACGGCACGATGCTGTTCACCAACCGGGCGTACGACGAGTACTTCGGCTTCACCGAGTCGGTGGTGGGCAGGAACCTGCAGGACCTCGACTCGTGGGAGGAAGGCACCGGGCCCGTCGACACGCTGCAGTACTTCGAGGAGGGTGCGGCGGCGCGCTACCTCGAACGCCACTACGAGGGCGGCCGCACCGTCGAATGGGCCAACACGCTGGTGCGTGCCGACGAGGGTGAGGTGATCTCGGTGCTCGCCGTGGGCCGCGACGTGACCGAGGCCGCGCGGGCCCGCGAGCAGATCCGCGTCAGCGAGGAGCGCTTCCGCACGATGGTCACCCACATCTGGGACACCATCCTGCTGCTCGACGACACGGGGTCCCTGATCACGGCGACGTCCACCAACCGCGCCGACCTCGGCTACGGACCCGACTTCTGGACCGACACCAACCTGATCGACATCGTCCACCCCGACGACCGCGGGATCGCCGCCGAATCGCTCGTCCGCCTGCTGGCGGACGGCCCCGGCACCGAGGCATGGGCCGAACTGCGGGCCCTTCGCCGCGATGGCAGCACCGCATGGCTCGAGTTGAACGCCGTGAACCGACTCGACGACCCGAACGTGTCGGCGTTGGTGGTGACAGTGCGCAACATCGACAACCGCAAGGCGATCGAGCACGAACTGGCCCGTCGCCGCGAGGAGGCCGAACTGGCCCTGCAGCAGCGCGAGAACTTCATCGCCCAGGTCAGCCACGAGTTGCGCAATCCCTTGCACGGCATGCTCGGCCTCAGCGAGATCCTCCGCGACTCGAACCTGGCCGGCGAGTTGGGCGACGCGGCGAACGCGCTCTTCCGCCAGTCGCACGTGCTGCGACGCATCGTCGACGACCTCCTCGACGTGGCCCAACTGGAGGTCGGCAGTCTCCGCGTCCGCACCGACGATGTGGACCTGCGATCCATCGTGGCCGACGCCGTAGCGCTGGCCCGCGATTCGGCACACCCCGGCGTGGAACTCGTGGGCACACCACCCGCAACGCACGTCCGGTTCGTTCGGGGCGACGACGACCGCATCCGGCAGGCCGTCGCAAACCTGTTGTCCAACGCGTGCAAGCACACCCGGGTCGGTTCGGTGCGGCTGGAGGTTGTGCAGGGCTCGTCACCCGGCACGGTGCGCATCGAGGTGATCGACACCGGGGTCGGCATCGATCCGGACGACGTCGAGCGCCTCTTCCTTCCCTACCAACGCGGTCGCGGCGACGGTGGGCCGGGTGTGGGCCTCGGCCTCGCCATCGTGAAGGGAACCATCGACGCAATGGGGGGCTCCGTCGGCGCAGCACGGCGTGCCGAGGGTGGTTCGGTGTTCTGGATCCAGTTGCCCGCCAGCAACGCGGCCGCAGGGCAGGCACCACCGGTCGAGCCGCTGTCCGTGCCCGAGGGCGCCATGCCGCTGAGGGTGCTCGTCGTCGACGACGACCCTGTGAACCGCATGCTCGCCGCGCTGCAACTGCGGCGCGTCAACGCGGAGGTCACCGAGGTGCCGAGCGCCGAGGACGCCCTTGCCCTTCTCGAGGCCGGCGCAGTGTTCGACGCCGCATTCGTGGACGTGCAACTCGAGGGCATGTCGGGCCTCGAGTTGGTGAGATCCGTGCGCGGCATGCCGACACCGCATCCCGTGCTGGCGGTGATGACCGCGAGCGCCACTGCGGCCGACCGGTTGGCCGCGGAGGAGGCCGGCGCCGACCACTTCGTGCCGAAGCCGGCAACGGCGAGCGACATGGTGGCCGTGCTGCGACAGGCCGCGGGCCGTTAGGCCGGGACGAGCACCGACTGCGGTGCCGTGGGTGCGCCGTCGAATGCCACCCGCCATTGGGGGGAACGACGCACCAGCGCCCAGAAGCCCACCAGCAACAACCCTGCACCGGTGACGAACGCGACGTGCAGCGAGGACAGGTCGCCGATGGAACCGATGAACAGCAGGCCCATGCCGTAGGAAATGCCCATCGCCGCCTGCATGATCGACATGATGCGGCCGCGACTGGCCGACGGTGCGTCGCGCTGGATGACTGCCGAGGTGCTGATGAACATGCTCGACGACGCGGCGCCGAGCAACATCGCCGCGGGCACCAGCAGGCCGGTGGTGGGCGCGAGGGCATAGCACGCCAACCCGATCGACACCGCCGCAGTCACCCGCACGATGAGGAACGAACGGCTGAACCGGCTCGCCAGCATCGTCACCGTGATGCCGCCGATGATCGCCCCGATTCCCTGCGCCGAGGCGACCGCACCGGCAAGTCCGGTGCCACCGCCGAACCCGGAGCGCACGTAGATGGGAATGAGCCCCATGAACGGCACCGCGGTGAGGTTGAACAGCACCAACAGCGTCACCCCGTGGAAGCATCCGGGGGTGGTGCGCAGGGCGCGGTAGCCGCCGACCATCCGTTCGCGGAAGCCGCCCTCGCTCACGGCCGAGGGTCGATACGGCCGGCGCAGCGAGGCGACCGCCGCGGCCATCACCAGGAACGAGAATGCGTTGAAGCCGACCGTCCATGCCGGACCGACGGCGAGGGCCATGACCGAACCCAATAGCGGTCCCACGATGCGGCCGCTGTTCCACGAGTAGGCACCGAGCGACACCATCGCCATGAGTTCCTCGGGCGGCACGAGGTCGGGCTGCATCGCCG
>JBJTXX010000339.1:0-10016 GCA_046082485.1 Actinomycetota bacterium | reverse complement strand
TGGGGCACCATCGAGAAGATCAAGGAAGCCGAGGGCATGGTGGAGGGTCCGGTGATCGAGGTCGTCAAGGGCGGCCTGATCGTCGACATCGGCCTGCGCGGCTTCCTTCCCGCCTCGCTGGTCGAACTGCGCCGTGTGCGCGACCTGCAGCCCTACGTCGGCAAGGTCGTGCAGGCCAAGATCATCGAGCTCGACAAGAACCGCAACAACGTGGTGCTCAGCCGTCGCGCCTTCCTCGAGGAGACGCAGAAGGAGAGCCGCGACAGCTTCCTCGTCAACCTCAAGCCGGGCGAGGTCCGCGAGGGTGTCGTCAGCAGCGTCGTGTCGTTCGGTGCGTTCGTCGACCTCGGCGGCATGGACGGCCTCATCCACGTCAGCGAGCTGTCGTGGAAGCACGTCGACCACCCGGGCGCCGTCGTGGCCGTGGGCGACAAGGTCACCGTGCAGGTGCTGGATGTCGACTTCGATCGCGAGCGCATCAGCCTCTCGCTGAAGGCCACCCAGCAGGATCCGTGGCAGGAGTTCGCCACCACCCACCAGGTCGGCCAGCTGGTCTACGGCCGTGTCACCAAGCTCGTGCCCTTCGGTGGCTTCGTGCAGGTGGGCGACGGCATCGAGGGTCTCGTGCACATCTCCGAGATGAGCACGCACCACGTCGACGCCCCCGAGCAGGTCGTCACCCCCGGCGAGGAGCTGTGGGTGAAGATCATCGACCTCGACCTGGCCCGCCGCCGCATCAGCCTGTCGATCAAGCAGGCCGCCGAGGGTGGCGAGTTGGCAGAGGAGTACCGCCAGCACTTCGAGATCGACGAGCACGGCAACTGGACGGCCGGTCAGGACGACGCCGAGCGCGAGGCCGCGTGGGCCGAGTACTACCAGGAGAACCCCGAGGCCGCCCCGGTGGGCGAGCACGTGGAGACGCCCGAGGCCTGATCGCCCCGGCGGGTAGGCATCGTCAGTTCAGCTTGACGATGCCCATCTTCACGGCCATCAGCACCGCCTGCGTGCGGTCGCGCGCGTTCAGCTTCTCGTAGATCGACGCGAGGTGGTTCTTCACCGTCTTCTGGCTGATGAAGAGCTTGTCGGCGATCTCGGTGGTGCCGAGCCCGTCGGCCACCAGCTGCAGCACTTCCTCTTCGCGCGTGCTGATGATCGGCTCGGTCTCGTCGGGCACCTTGCGTGCCTCGTTGAGCAGCGCTGCGGCCAGACGCGGCGACATCGGACGGTCGCCGTTCGCGGCGAGGCGGATGGCCTCGATGACCTCGCTGATGGCGGCGTCCTTGGTGAGATAGCCCACGGCACCGGCCTTGATGGCCCGGTCGATCACCTCGCGGTCGACGTGCATGGTGAGCATCACGACGCGCTGGCGGGAGTCGGCGGCGACGAGGCGCTTGGTGGCGTCGATGCCGTCGGTGTTCGGCATGCTGACGTCCATCAGCACGACGTCGGGCTTGAGGGCGAGCGCGACCTTCACGCCTTCCTCGCCATCGCTGGCTTCTCCCACGACCTTGATGCCCTCGCCCTCGAGGGCTCGGCGCAATCCCTGGCGCAGCATGGTGTGGTCATCGACGAGTACGACGGTGCGGGGCATCAGTCAGCGGTTCCTCCGGTGAAGTCGAGGCGCATCTCGGTGCCGCCCTCGGGGTGTGATCGTATTCTCAGGTCGGCGTCGAGACGTGTTGCCCGCTCGCGCATGCCGGTGAGGCCGTAACTGTCGGGCCTGGCCTTGGCGGCTGCGAGACCGACGCCGTTGTCGCGTACCACAAGGGTGACGTTGTCGCCCGCGCGGGTGCCGGTGACGGAGATGTTCGTGCCCCGCGAGTGCCGCTCCGCGTTCAGGACGGCCTCGCGGACGATCTGCCAGGCCTCGCGCTCGATCACGATCGGCATCCGGGTGCCGAGCGAGAGCGTGCAGGTGGTGGTGATGCCGCTGCGCTGTTCCACCCGGCCGAGGAACTCGCGGACCGTGTCGGCGAGGTCGCGGGAATCGGTGACGTCGGTGCGCAGGTCGTAGAGCGTGTCGCGCACCTCGGTGACCACGGCCGACACCTGCTGACGCAGTCCGGCGAGCACGTCCTCGAGGTCGTCGCCGTTCGCGGCCATCTGGCGCACCCGGTCGACCTCGAAGCCGATCATCGCGAGCGAGGATCCGACGTGATCGTGCAGGTCGCGGGCGATGCGCTTGCGCTCCTCGTCGGCGGCGAGGGTGCCGATGCTGAGGAACATCCGGGCGTTGTCGATGGCGATGCCGAAGGGCTCGCCGAGCCCGTGCACGATCTCGGCCTGCTGGTTGACGAATGCATCGGCCCGGTCGGATTCCACCGCGATCACCCCGATCAGCGACCCTCGAGCCCGCAATGCGCCGTACACGCCGCTCTGGCTCGACTCGCCCACGCCTTCGCCCGCTGCGATCTGGTTCAGGCGGACGGTGCGCGAGGAGTCGATGGCCATCTGCAGCCCTCTGGGCAGGTGGCCCATCCGGAAGCTGCGTGCACCGGAGACCCCGCTGGTCCGCACGGGGTTCATCACCCGCGTGCCCTCGTCGAGGAGGTAGACGGCCATGGCGTCGTAGTCGAGGAGCGTCCGCAGGCGGCCGACGGTGGAATCGAGCACCTCCTCGAGGTCGAGCGAGGCGGGCAGGGTCTGGGCCACCCGCTGCAGCGAGAACAGCAGCGAGTTGGCCTCGGAGAGGCGACTGACCCGGTCGAGGGCGACCTGGTGCGTGGTGACGGCGACGTGCGCGGCGCGGTGGGCGAGACCGGTCGTGAAGGCGACCAACAGCAGCAGGCCGGCCCAGAGGGCGGCGTCCTCCAGCGCCGGTCCGAGCCCGATGACGCCGACGTGCTGCACGGTGATGACCACGCTGGCCGCTGCGGCGACGTACACGCTGTACAACTCGCCTGCGGCGAAGCCGGCGAGCATGCCGGTGGGCACGAGGAACAGCACGAACGGCGAGCCCCATGCGCCGGTGAGCAGCACGGCGAAGGTGACGAGCGACTGCTCGAGCACGATGCGCTTGCGGATGTCTGGCTCGTCGCGGTTCGGAACCGGCAGCAGCGACGTCGTGACCGTGTACACCACCCCGAGGGTGAGAAAGATGATCGTCTTCGTGTCGAGGTCATCGGTGTCGGACAGGGAGCGGATCAGCGCGCCCGCCAGCGCAGCGACACGGAACGGCCAGATGGGTGCGGCGGTCAGCGTGGGGCTGACGTAAGGCAGCCGCGATCGCCTTCGGTCGACGCCGTCGGGCGGCTGCACGTCGGAGCGGCGCCGCTCGACGAGCGGCCAACTGACCGTGTCGTCGTCGAGTTCCGGGCGCTCGTCGGTCACGGCCCGATGCTAGTGAGCCGTCGGCCTGTGGCGCGGGTTACCGTGCAGCCATGATCCTCGTAGGTCTCACGGGCGGCATCGGTTCCGGGAAGTCGACGGTCAGTGCCGCATTGGCGGAGCGTGGTGCCGTGATCGTCGACGCCGATGCCATCGTGCGCGAGGTGCAGCAACCCGGCTCACCGGTGCTGCAGCAGCTCGCGGAGCGTTTCGGTGCGCACGTGGTCGCGGCCGACGGCAGTCTCGACAGGGCGGCGGTCGCAGGCATCGTTTTCAGTGACCCGGAGGCGTTGAAGGCGCTGAACGCGATCGTGCACCCGGCCGTTGCCGCAGAGATGAACCGCCGCGTGTACGCCGAACGCGACTCGGACCGAGTCGTGGTGATGGACATCCCGTTGCTGACCGAGAACCCCCGCGACGGACTGCAGGGTGTGATCGTGGTGGACGTGCCGGTGGAGAAACAGGTGCAGCGCCTGGTGCAGTTCCGCGGCTTCGCCGAGGACGACGCCCGGGCGCGGATCGGCAAGCAGGCCAGCCGCGAACAGCGACTGGCGACCGCCTCGTTCACGGTCGACAACTCGGGTTCTCTCGACGACCTCGCCCCGCAGGTCGAGCGACTGTGGCAGTGGCTGCGGTCGCTGCCGCAGTTGCCGACGGACTACGAGTTCCCCGGCCGCAAGGACGGTGTGGGGAAGGACGCGCCTACCACCTGAGACGGGCCTCGACCTCCGGGCCGCGCATGGAGCCGGTCGGCTCGAACCCCAGGTGGGCGTAGAACCGTTCGGGGCTTCCGGGGCCCTGCAGGTAGCTGACCACCATCGAACGGTGGCCCTGCAGTTGCAGCAGGTGCTGCAGCGCCCGCAGCACCATCGAACCGATGCCCCGCCGCTGGTGCATGCGGTCGATGATCAGCCGCCACAGGTAGACCTCGTGTTGTTCCGACGAGGTGTCGGACCACAGCACGGTGCCGACGCGCTCGCTGTCGGCGATCACTCCGCGCAGCACCGGTGTGGACGGCACGCCGTCGAGCAGGGGAGGGTACGCGAGGTCGCGGAACGTGCGCGTGAGCGGCTGCACGAGGCGGCGTTGTGACCAGTGGGTCTGCACGGCCTCCCATGCGGCGGCATCGGCCGCGGTCACCTCGACCAGTTCCACTGCCTTCGGTGGCGTCGAGGGTCGCGACTGCCAAGCGGCGCGGTCCTCGCGGAGCATCGCGTACCGCAGGTCGTCGTCCCATCGGCCGCGCATCGGGTAACTGCGACGCGAGAAGCCCTCCATGGTGAACCCGGCGCCCTCGAGCACCCGCATGGATCGCACGTTCTGTGGGTCGAGGCTGGCAGCCATCCGGTGCACCGGTTGGGAGGCGAGCAGGTGGTCGACGAGCGCAGAGAGGGCCTCCGAGGCGTAACCCTTTCCCCAATGAGCGTGGGCGAGGGTGTAGCCCACTTCGGCGACGGCGCACTGCTCGTCGAGATGACAGGCGACGTCGCCCACGCAGTGCCCGTCGGCCTCGATGGTGAGGTTCACCCACTCGCCGGGCGCTGGCCACCCGACGGAGTTGATGCGCTCGATGCGGGCGGCCACGTCGGCGGCGGTGCGCGGAAGGTCCCAGTCCTGCATCTCCGCCACGACCGGGTCGTTCATGTAATCGAGAATCGCCTCGGCGTCGGCGGGGACGGGCAGGCGCAGCACCAGTCGGTCAGTGCGCGTGATCATGCGGGCACGGTAACGCAGCCGATCACGAACATGCGTTCGCCGGATACACTCGACGACGTGCAGGAGTTCAAGGTGGTGTCCGAGTTCGCCCCGGCCGGCGACCAGCCGACGGCGATCGCCCGCCTCTCCGAGGGCGTGCAGCGCGGCGACCGTTACCAGACGCTTCTCGGCATCACGGGTTCGGGCAAGAGCGCCACGATCGCATGGACCATCGAGGCGACGCAGAAGCCCACGCTCATCCTCGCCCCGAACAAGTCGCTGGCCGCACAGTTGACGCAGGAGATGCGCGAGTTCTTCCCCCACAACCGGGTGGAGTACTTCGTCAGCTACTACGACTACTACCAACCCGAGGCCTACATCGCCAGCAGCGACACCTACATCGAGAAGGACTCCTCGATCAACGACGAGATCGACCGGTTGCGCCACAGTGCGACCGCAGCGCTGCTCACCCGCCGCGACACCATCGTGGTGGCCTCGGTCAGTTGCATCTATGGCATGGGTGACCCCGCCGAGTACAAGGGTCAACTGCTCGAGTTGCACACCGGCGTCGACTACGATATGCGCAGCATCCTGCGCCGCCTGGTCGACCTGCAGTTCGACCGCAACGACGTGAACCTCACCCGTGGCAAGTTCCGGGTGCGCGGCGACACCATCGAGGTGCACCCGTCCTACGAGGAGCACGTCATCCGCATCGAGATGTTCGGCGACACCGTCGACCGCATCACCACGGTCGACCCGCTGACCGGCGAGACGTTGCACGAGCACTCGCAGATCCACGTGTTCCCCGCCACGCACTACGTCGCCGGCGACGAACGGATGCGCAAGGCGGTGGTGGGGATCGAGGCGGAACTGCAGGAGCGCCTCGCATGGTTCGAGGCCAACGGGAAGCTGCTCGAGGCCCAGCGCCTGCGGATGCGCACCCAGTACGACCTCGAGATGATCCAGGAGGTCGGCTACTGCAACGGCATCGAGAACTACTCGATGCACATCGACGGCCGCACGTTCGGCGAGCCGCCCTTCACGTTGCTCGACTACTTCCCCGACGACTTCCTGCTGGTGGTCGACGAGAGCCACGTCGCCGTGCCGCAGTTGCACGGCCAGTACCTCGGTGACCTGCGCCGCAAGGACGAACTGGTCGAGCACGGCTTCCGGCTGCCGAGCGCGCGCGAGAACCGGCCGCTGCGGTTCGAGGAGGTCATCCAGCGCATCAACCAGTGCATCTTCATGTCGGCCACGCCGGGCGACTACGAACTGCAGCACAGCCAGCAGGTCGTCGAGCAGATCGTGCGCCCCACCGGCCTCGTCGACCCGGAGGTGATCGTCAAGCCCACCAAGGGGCAGATCGACGACCTCATCGAGATGGTGAACGACCGCATCTCGCGCGGCGACCGGGTGCTGATCACCACCCTGACCAAGAAGATGGCCGAGGACCTCACCGATTACCTGCTCGAGCAGGGGCTGCGGGTGCGCTACCTGCACAGCAACATCGACACCGTGCAGCGCATCGAGATCCTGAGGGCGCTGCGGCTCGGCGAGTTCGACGTGCTGGTGGGCATCAACCTGTTGCGCGAGGGGCTCGACCTTCCCGAGGTGAGCCTCGTGTGCATCCTCGATGCCGACAAGGAAGGGTTCCTGCGCAGCGAGACGTCGCTGATCCAGACCATCGGCCGTGCCGCCCGCAACGTGGACGGTCAGGTGGTGATGTACGCCGACAAGGTGACCCGCTCAATGGACCTTGCCATCACCACCACGCAGGTGCGCCGCCAGCGGCAGCTCGACTACAACGCCGAGCACGGCATCAATCCGCAGACGATCCGCAAGGCCGTGGGCGTCATCCTCTCGCTGCTGCGCCCCGACGACTCGGCACCAGTGCCCGGCAAGGGTCAGCGACGCAACCGCGAGCGTGAGAAGGTGCAGCGCGAGCTGAAGACCATGCCGCAGCAGGAACTGGCCCGGCTGATCCAGACGCTCGTGGAGGAAATGCACGAGGCCGCTGCCGAGCTGAAGTTCGAGTACGCGGCTCGCCTGCGCGACGAGGTCAACGAACTGCGGCGAGAACTGCGTGACGCGGGCTAGAAGCTCGTCACCAGCGGGGCGCTGAGCACCGCGGCCAGCGCGTCGGCTGGCTGGGGGAGCGCGAACAGGTAGCCCTGGCCGAGACGGCAGCCCATGCGGACCAACCGGTCGCACTGCGCCTGCGTCTCGATGCCCTCGGCGATCACGTCGAGCCCTGCGTCGGAGGCGAGGGCGATCATCGCCTTCACCACGGCGGCCTCGCGTTCACCGTTCACCACCTGTGAGGTGAACCGTCGATCGAGCTTCACACCCGACACGGGCAGGGTGGTGATGGTCTCGAGCGAGGCGAACCCCGTGCCGAAGTCGTCGAGCACCAGTCGCACGCCCATCTCGGCCACCGCCAGCAACTCGCGCCGGATCGCCGACGGCAGCTCGAACGTCTGACGCTCGCTCAGCTCGACCGACAGCGAGGTGGCGGCGACACGGTGCTTCTGCAGCAGGGTGCTGACAGTTCGCTGGAACGTGTTGTCGAGGTGGCTGTCGAACTCGAAGTTGACGGTGACACCGAGTGAGGGCAATAGGTGGCGGTGATCGGCGACCTGCCGCAGTCCGTCGTCGAGGATGCGTTCGAAGAGAGCGCCCAGCAGGCCGGCCTGTTGCACCGATCGCAGGAACTGCTCGGGCTCGCGCACGCCGTCGCGCGTCTGCCAGCGGGCCAGTGCCTCCACGGCCACGACGGTGCCGGTTCGCAGCTCGACGATGGGCTGGTAGTAGGCCATGATCGCCCCCAGCTCGAGGGCCTCCATCACGGCGGTGGCCTCGGCGGCATCGCCGGTCACGTGCAGCGGTACGGAATGGGTGCGGTCGAAGTGTGCCTCCGCCTCGGTGGCAGCACCGGCAAGGCCGCGATCCGGATGCCGGCGGCCGACCCCGATGGCGATGGAGATGCCCGAGGCGGCAAACGAGGCGCGCAGCGACCGTTCGATGGTGGCCATCTCGTCGTCGGGCACGCCGACGAGCAGCACACCGAGGCGGTCGCCGCTGATGCGTGCGCCGTGGTGCAGCTCACCGAGGTGTGCCGTCACGATCTCGCCGGCCCGCCGCAGTTGTGCGTCACCAGCGCTGTGGCCGTGCAGTTCGTTGAACCGCTTCAGTTCGTCGAGTTCGATCACCAGCACCCCGGCGTTCTCGCCGAACTCGGTGCAGTACTCCTCGTCGAGCATCGTTTGTGCTTCCCAGGCCATCCGCGTGGCGAGACCGGTGAGTGGGTCGGGGCCGGCACCCAGCGTCTCGGCCCGCCTGATGCGCGCGAGCGCACGGGTGCTGTGCGCCAGTGCACCCAGGGAGTTGGCGAGCACGACCGCCTGCGCCCGGGTCGCTTGCAGTGCCTCGAGGTCGAGCAGTTCGGGCCCGAAGCCGATGAGGTCTCCGAAGGTCTCGCCGTCGGGCAGCACCACCGGCACGGCGATCCGGGCGGGGGAGCCATCGCCCACGTCGTGGCTGACGGCACGGTGCAACTGCAGCTCGCCCGAGTGGTCGGCAACGGCCAGCACCTGCCCGATCACGCCACCCGTGCGCGCCAGCACCCACGTCGGCATGCCGGTGGAGGCAGCGAGGTGCTGCAGCACGCCCATCGCGGTGCGCGAGAAGATCGAGGCATCGCCGGGGTCGTTCACCATCAACGTTCTATCGGCAACGCCTGCCGTTGCCTTGATCGGTAACCTCGCCGCATGGCCCCGGCCCCCGAAGCGAAGATCGTCGTGCGCGGTGCGCGCGAGCACAACCTGAAGAACGTGAACATCGAGATCCCCCGCGATCGTCTGGTGGTGTTCACAGGGTTGTCGGGTTCGGGCAAGAGCAGTCTGGCGTTCGACACGATCTACGCCGAGGGTCAGCGCCGTTACGTCGAGTCGCTCAGCGCGTACGCCCGACAGTTCCTGGGCCAGATGGACAAGCCCGATGTCGACGTCATCGAGGGTCTGTCGCCGGCGATCTCGATCGACCAGAAGAGCGCCAGCCGCAACCCGCGCTCGACGGTGGGCACCATCACCGAGGTGTACGACTACCTGCGCCTGCTGTTCGCCCGCATCGGCGTGCAGCACTGCCCGAACGACGGCACCCGGCTGCAGCGGCAGACGCCGCAGCAGATCGTCGACCGCATCCTGCTGTTGCCCGAGGGCACCAGGTTCCAGGTGCTGGCCCCCGTGGTGCGCGGTCGCAAGGGTGAGTACGACACCCTGCTGCAGGACCTCGCGTCGCAGGGTTTCGTGCGAGCCCGCATCGACACCGAGGTCGTCGACATCGCCGAGTTCCTGAAGCGCGACGAGAAGCTTGCGCGGTACGAGCAGCACACCATCGAGATCGTGGTCGACCGACTGGTGCGCCGTGACGGCATCGAGCGGCGCCTCACCGATTCGCTCGAGACCGCGCTGAAGCTGGCCGACGGCGTCGCCGAGGTCGAACTGGTGGCCCGTGACGGCGAGCAGGACGGCGAGACCCTCACGTTCAGCCAGCACCTCGCGTGCCCGAAGTGCGGCACCAGCTATGACGAGCCAGCGCCGCGCAACTTCTCGTTCAACTCGCCGTACGGCGCATGCGAGACCTGCGACGGCCTCGGCACCACGTTCGAGGTGGACCCTGAGTTGGTGGTGCCCGATCACGACCAGTCGATCAGCGGGGGTGCCATCGCCCCCTGGCGCACCGCCGGCACGCAGTACTTCTCCCGCATGCTCGAAGCCGTCGCGGGCGAGTTCGGTATTGACCTCGATGCGCCGTTCCGCACCCTCGACGCCAAGCAGCAGCGAGTGGTGCTGCACGGCGTGGAGGGCAACCTGAAGGTGAAGTACAAGAACCGCTACGGGCGCACCCGCGAGTACACCACCGCCTACGAGGGTGTCATCCCGTGGCTGAACCGTCGGCGCGAGGGCGCCGAGAGCGACTGGGCCCGCGAGCAGTAC
>JBJTXX010000338.1:0-7339 GCA_046082485.1 Actinomycetota bacterium | reverse complement strand
GGCGTCGGTGCGGCCGGCGCCCACCGGTTGCACCTGCACCCGCGTGATGGTCTCGATGGTGGAGCGCAGGTCGCCCATCACCGTTCGCACGCCGTCGGCCTCGGCAAAGCCGTGGAACTGCGCGCCGTCGTAGGCGACGGTGAGGCGGGCTCTGCGGGCCATCCGCACAGCCTACGAGCGCAGCGGCGACAGCACGTCGGGCGCGGGCGAGCCGGCAGCGGCGAGCAGCGCCTGACCGAGGGCATCCCAGCGGGTCTCGAAACCCGCTGCCGTCGGGCCGTTCAGCACGAGCACGAACGCGATCTCGTCCCCGCCCGCCGGGAAGTATCCGCACAGGGCCTTCACCTCGCGCAGGCTGCCGGTCTTGGCCCGCAGCACGCCGGCCAACCCGGGTTGCTCGAACTTCCCGTCGAGCGTCGAGCCGTCTTGTCCGGCACGCGCCAGCCCGGCTCCCACCGGGTCCGCTGCGCTGCCGCGTTGCAGCACCGCCAGCAGCGTGGTGCAGGTGAGGCGGTTCTCGCGGGACAGACCCGAGCCGTCGTGCAACTCCACGCCTTCGAGGGGAATGCCCCACTTCGCCATCGTGTCGCCGATGACCTTCAGCCCGGCCTCGCGCGTGCCCGCACCACCGGCACGCGCGCCGATCTCCTTCACCAGCATCTCTGCGGTCAGGTTGTCGCTGGTCGCCAGCATCTCGTTCAGCAGTGCCGGCAGCGGCTGGGAGGTCACGGTGGCCAATTGCACCGTGCCATCCGGTGCCGATCCGGTGCCCGGCTCGCCCTCCACCACCACGCCCCGGTCGCGCAGCAGCCGGGTCAGCACGTTCGCCGCGTGACGCGCCGGGTCGGCGCTGATGGCCCCGGTCTGGCTGACCGAGTCGTTCACCACGAGCGCCCCCACGGGCACGCCGTCGATCGTCCTGCGGATGTCGTCGCTCCAGCCCGGCGGGTGGCGTTCGTCGTCGTACCTGCCGTCGACGCCGAGCACCGAACCGGTGATGCGCTGCACGCCAGCGGTGACCAGTGCGTCGGCCAGACCCTCCACCCCGGTCGGGCTGATCGGTGGCCGCTTGTGCCATTCGGTGACCTGCGTGTACCAACCCTCGCTCAGCACGGGGTCACCGCCGCCCACGAGGTGGACGTCGCCCTGCACCACGCCACCCGAAGGGCTCGGCCCCGTCACGGTCGTGTCGAACACGGTGCCCGGGCCGAGAACCTCCAGCGCCACCGCCGCCACCGCGACCTTCAGGTTGCTGGCGGGTATCACCGACGTGGCCGTGTTGGCCCCCGTCAACAGTCGGCCGTTCACACCGACGGCGAAGCACGAACTGCTGTCGACCTCCACCGAGAGGGTTCGCAGCGCACCCGTGAGCACCTCGCGGCGATGATCCGACGACAGCACCGCCGGGTTGCGGCGCACCGACAGCAGTGGGGTGCGCAACGGCGCCACACTGACCGCCGGCGTGGCCGTGTCGGCCACCACGTCGACGGTCGCTCGACCGTTCGCGTACACCACCACCGCGGCGAACAGCAGCGCCGGCACCGCGGCGATCACCGACAGCGCGGCCAAGGGGTGTCGGCTCCGACCGGGCACCCGGCAAGGCTACGGGTTGCGTTGCCCCCGACCCGCACGCTGCCGGCCTCGATGATCGAGCCAACTCAGCAGCGCCAGCACCAGGAATGCCACGCCTGTTGCCATACCCACCCAGCGGATGTCGGGCTTGCCCTCCTCGATGGGGATCACCGACCGCAGCGCGAAACACAGCACCGCGGCGAGCACGAAGAACACGGCGCGACGATCCATCAGTTGAACACCTCCACGACCCAGTAGCAGAGCATCGCCACCACAGCGGACCCGGGGATGGTGAGCACCCAGGCCCAGCCGACCCGTCTCGCCACGTTCCAGCGCACCGCCGAGAGGCGGTTGGCCGATCCGACACCGACAATGGCCCCGGTGATGGTGTGCGTCGTGCTGACCGGGATCCCGTTGTAGGAGGCGAAGAAGAGCGTCGCCGCGGCTGCCGTCTCGGCGCACACGCCGCCCATCGGTTCGAGCTTGGTCAGCTTCGTGCCCATGGTCTTCACGATCTTCCAGCCACCGAACATCGTGCCGAGCCCGATGGCTGCGTGGCACGACAGCACGATCCACATCGGCAGGCCCTCCGGGTTGTCGAGCACGTCCTTGTTCAACTTGCCGGCGCCGATCAACAACGCGGCGATGATACCCATGGTCTTCTGGGCGTCGTTCGCCCCGTGCCCCAGGCTGAAGGCAGCCGCCGACAGCAACTGCAAGCCACGGAAGGTGCGGTTCACTGCCCGCTTGGCGCGGATGCGATGCACGATCCACATCACCACCACCACCAGCGAGAATCCGAGCAGCAGGCCGAGCAACGGTGAGTAGAGGATGAACGCGCCGGTCTTGCGAAGGGTGGTGACGGTCTTCGCACTGAAGACATCGGTTCCGACCTTCGCGAATCCGGCTCCCACCATCCCCCCGATGAGCGCGTGTGACGAGGACGACGGCAGACCGAGCCAGGCCGTGAGGACGTTCCAGAAGATCGCCCCCATCAGGCCGGCGAACACCAGGCCGATCGACACGATGTCGGACGACACGATCTTGGCGATGGCGTTCGCCACCTCGAGCGGCAGCACCAAGAATGCGGCGAAGTTGAAGAACGCTGCCCACAGCACCGCCTGCCAAGGCTTCAACACCCGCGTCGCGACGATCGTGGCGATCGAGTTCGCTGCGTCGTGGAACCCGTTGACGAAGTCGAACACCAACGCGATTGCCACGACCGCGATGAGCGTGAACTGGGTCATCTCAGGCGTGCTTCACGGCGATCGACTGCACTTCGTCGCTCGCATCCTCGACCGCGTCGATGGCCCGCTCGATCGCCTCCACCACGTCCTTCCATCGCAGGATCTCCAGCGCGTCGTGTTCGCCGCTGAACAGCTCCACCATCACGCGTCGATAGGCGCTGTCCGCTTCGCTCTCCAGATGCTCGATCTCGTCGGCAATTGGCCCCAGGTTGCGCAGCGTGCGCAGACCGTGCACCAACCGCACATTGCGCGCCGTGATCTCGCGCAGCAGTCGCAGCAACTCCGAGATGCCCGGCAGTGGCTTGGAGATGTTGTGCTGCAGTGCAGAGTCCGCGGCCGCTCGCATCTCGTCGAGCACGTCGTCGAGCGAGTTGGCCAACGACTGGATGTCCTCCCGGTCGAACGGCGTGACGATCGATCTCTCGAGTTGTGCTCGAACCTCGCGCAACACACCATCGGCACGCTTCTCCGCGGCCACGACAGCCTCCACGCCTCCGGGGCTGAGCGGCATCGCCGTCATCAACTCTTCGAGGGCGACTGCGGTGTCAGCGGCGATCTGGGCCTGCTGGTCGAACAGGGGGTAGAAACTCTCGTCGCGCGGGATGAGTCGGAAGCGCATCGTGTCCTCGGTTGGTCTGTGGGCAGGCGAACTCTAGGTCACGGTGCGGCCTCGGTGAACAAACGGTGAACAGACAGCAAACGGGCGGCGCCCCTCGAGGCTCCGCCCGTTCGAGCGTTCAACGGAACAGGTCGGGTCAGACCAGTTCGATGCGAGCCATCTGGGCGTTGTCGCCCTGACGCGGACCGAGCTTGAGGATGCGCAGGTACCCACCGTTGCGATCGGCGTAGCGCGGCGCCACGTCGTTCACCAGCTTGTGGGTCATCTCCTTGTCGCCGAGGTAACCCTGGATCTGGCGAATGCGGTGCACGCGCATCGGGCCTTCCTCCTGAGCCTTCTTGGCCTTGGTGATGAGCTTCTCGGCGATCGGGCGCAGGGCCTTGGCCTTGGCCTCGGTCGTGACGATGGCCTCGGCAGCGATCAGCGACGCCGTCAGGTTGGCGAGCATCAGCTTCTGGTGCTGCGAGGTGCCGCCGAAGTTGCGGGCACGGCGCGGTGTTGCGGGCATGACTGGGTTCTCCTCTTACAACTTCTTGCTCAGCCGCGCAGCGACAGGCCGCGCTCGTCGAGCTTCTGCTTCACTTCGTCCAGGCTCTTCTGCCCGAAGTTGGTGATGTTCAGCAGGTCGTCCTCGGTCTTGGTGAGCAGTTCGCCCACCGTGTTGATCTGGGCGCGCTTCAGGCAGTTGCGCGGGCGCTCCGACAGGTCGAGATCCTCGATGGGCAGTTCGAGGTCGGGCGAAGTGTTGGCCACGCTGGCCACTTCGCCCAACTCCAGGCCCTTGGGCTCGTCGCTGAGGTTCGCCACCAGGTCGACCAGCGAACGCAGGGTGGCGCCGGCCGAGGCCAGGGCCTCGCGGGGCGTGATGCTGCCGTCGGTGGTGATGTCGAGCACCAGACGCTCGTAGTTCGTGCTCTGCTCCACGCGGGTGGGCTCGATCTCGAACATCACGCGGCGCACCGGCGAGAAGATCGCATCCACCGGGATGACACCGATCGTGCGGCTCTGCGACTCACGATCGCTCGACAGGTAGCCACGGCCAGTGCCGACGGTGAGGTCGACGGCCAGACGGGCCTTGCCGTTCAGAGTGGCGATGTGGAGGTCCTTGTTGAGGATCTCGATCTCGCTCGGGCACTTGATGTCGGCGGCCGTGATGTCGGCCGGGCCGCGCACGTCGAGCCGCAGGGTCACCTCGTCGTCCGAGGTCGAGGTGACGACGATGTCCTTGATGTTCAGGATCACGTCGGTCACGTCCTCGACCACACCGGTGATGGTGTCGAACTCGTGCAGCGCGTCGTCGAAACGCACCGAGGTGATTGCTGCGCCGGGGATGCTGCTGAGCAGGGTGCGACGCAGCGAGTTGCCGATCGTGTGGCCGAAGCCGGGCTCGAGCGGGCCGATGGCGAAGCGCTGCCGGGTGGCGTTGTCTTCGCCGATGGCCTCGACGGTGGGACGCTGGATGACGAGCATGTGGGTGCCTCTGTGTCGGGGAAGGTGGTGGCCGGATTACTTCGAGTAGAGCTCGACGATGAGCGATTCGCGCACGGGCACGTCGATGTGCTCGCGCTGGGGCAGATCGCGGACCGTGACCTGCTTGCCGCTATCGCCGACCTCGAGCCAGCCGACCACCGAACGGTCGAGCACGTCGAGGTTGTGCTGGATGACGATCATGTCGCGGGCCTTCGTCGAGAGCGACACGACGTCGCCCTTGCGCACGCGGTAGCTGCGGATGTCGACACGCTTGCCGTTCACCTGCACCAGACCGTGGCTCACGAACTGGCCGGCCTGCGGACGGGTGCTGGCCCAGCCGGCGCGGTACACCACGTTGTCGAGACGCTGCTCGAGCAGACGCAGCAGGTTCTCGCCCGTGGGGCCCTGCAGGCGCACTGCCTCTTCGTAGGTGTTGCGGAACTGGCGCTCGAGCACGCAGTAGATGTACTTGGCCTTCTGCTTCTCCTGCAGCTGGGCCAGGTACTCGCTGCCGGAGTTGCGGCGGCGGGTGCGGCCGTGGGCGCCGGGCGGGAAGGGGCGACGGTCGAGAGCCTTCCGGCCCTTCTCGTTCTCGTAGATGTTGGTGCCGAGGCGACGCGAGACGCGCACCTTCGGGCCGGTGTAGCGAGCCATGTTCGATCAGGTCCTGCGACGCTTGGGCTGACGGCAGCCGTTGTGGGGAACGGGGGTGACATCCTTGATCGAGGTGACCTCGATGCCGGTGTTCTGAATGCTGCGCACGGCAGTGTCGCGACCCGAACCAGGGCCCTTCACCTGCACTTCTACACGGCGCAGACCGTGCTCCATGGCAGCGCGGGCGGCCTTCTCGGCGGCCATCTGAGCAGCGAACGGCGTGCTCTTGCGCGACCCCTTGAAGCCGACGCCACCGGACGACGCCCACGAGATGACGTTGCCCTCGGTGTCGGTGATGGAGACGATGGTGTTGTTGAACGAGCTCTTGATGTGCACGACGCCATTGCTGACGTTCTTGCGCTCGCGCTTGCGGGGGCGACGACCGCCCGGCTTCGGCTTGGCCATTACTTCCTCACAGCCTTCTTCTTGTTGGCCACGGTCTTCTTCGGGCCCTTGCGGGTACGAGCATTGGTGTGGGTGCGCTGACCGCGGACCGGCAGGCCCTTGCGGTGACGGACGCCCTGCAGGCACCCGATCTCGATTTTGCGCTTGATGTCCTGCGCCACGTCGCGGCGCAGGTCACCCTCGACGGTGATGTTGGCCTCGACCCAGGCGCGGATCTTGTTGATCTCGTCCTCGGTGAGGTTGCGCACCCGTTCGTTGGGGTTCAGGCCCGTGTCGGCGCAGATGCGCTGCGCCGTGGGCTTGCCGATTCCGAAGATGTAGGTGAGCGAAATCTCCAACCGCTTTTCGCGGGGGATGTCGACGCCGGAGATACGTGCCATCGTTCGTTCTTCTCTTTCAGCCCTGGCGCTGCTTGTGACGGGGGTTCTCGCAGATCACGCGCACGCTGCCATGGCGACGGATGACCTTGCACTTCTCGCAGATTTTCTTGACGCTCGGTCGGACCTTCATGGTGACGTGCTTTCCTTCGAGACCGGTTACTTGTATCGGTAGGTGATGCGACCCCGGGTGAGGTCGTAGGGAGTGAGTTCCACCTGCACCTTGTCGCCGGGCAGGATGCGGATGTAGTGCATCCGCATCTTTCCGGAGATGTGCGCGAGCACCTTGTGGCCGTTCTCGAGTTCCACCCGGAACATTGCGTTCGGGAGGGACTCGAGGATCGTGCCTTCCAGCACGATTGCGTCGTCCTTGGGCTTCGGCAGAACTGCCTCCTCGATCGTTGGGGAATGGAAAACCCAAGGTGGAACGCGGCGTTCAGATGTCGAAGCCGCCCTCCAACTGCCAGCCCCTATTCGGACTGGCCATGGGTGCCGAGCATGCCGGGACATGCAAGGCTCATGAGGGCCGACCGACGATGCTATCGGGCCGAATCCAGAACGCCAAGTGCCAGTCGCGCGGGATTTTCCGGGTCGGGTAGAGTCACGGGCACGTGAAATGGGTCCCGTGAGGCCCATACGTGAAGGGAAACACGCCATGGCCGAGACCGACCCCGGTCGCACCGTCCTCAGCGCCGACGATGTTCGACGGGCACTCACCCGCATCGCTCACGAGATCGTCGAGCGCAACCACGGCCTCGACGGCGTGGTGCTCGTCGGCCTGCAGCGCGGCGGCGTGTGGGTGGCCGACGCCCTCGGCGCCGTGCTGGCCGGCATCGACCCCTCCCGCACCGTGCCCGTCGGGTCGATCGACGTCAGCTTCCACCGCGACGACGTCGGTCTGCGGCCGATCGTGCCCGGCCACGTCACCGACATCCCCGTGTCGCTCGACGGCACCACCGTGGTGCTGTGCGACGACGTGCTCTTCACCGGCCGCA
>JBJTXX010000337.1:0-10385 GCA_046082485.1 Actinomycetota bacterium | reverse complement strand
ACGCGGTGGAGTTCACGGCGCTCGCGATGGGCAACGTCTACGGCCCCCGTCAGCGCCCCGATGGCGGGGTCGTGGGCGCATTCGCCCATGCGTTGCGCGAGGGCATCACGCCACTCGTGCACGGCGACGGGCGTCAGACTCGCGACTTCGTGTTCGTCGACGACGCAGTCGATGCACTGGTGCGTGCCGCCACCCGTGGCGGCGGCCTGTTGGTGAACGTCGGCAGCGGGGTCGGCACGGCGGTGCGCGACGTCTGGGAACAGATGGTCGGCCCGGCCGGTCGTGCTCCTGCACCCTCACCGCGCCGCGTGGGCGATGTCACGCGCATGTCGTTGTCGATCACGCGGGCACGCATTCATCTCGCATGGGCGCCGTGGACGGACCTCGGCACCGGTCTGCGCAGCCTCAGGAACTGATGCCGGCAGCCGCCAGTGTGCGTCTGGCCAGTTCGTGGGCCACCGCGGGGGTGCTCATGATGCTCGGGGTCACCAGCACGTCCATGCCCTCGGAGCGCACGGCGTCGGCGAGATGCGCATCGACGGGGTCGATGACGAGTGTCGAGGCGATCGGCGCGTAGAGGCGCGCCACCCCGACCACCGATGGCTCGTACCCGAGTTCCACGAGCATCCGGTCGGCGGGGCCCTTCAGGGCGGCGCCGCCGACGATGGGCGACACCGCCACCACGGAGTTGCGCCGTTCGGCCAACAGTCGGTCGACGCCGTCGAGAGCGCGCACCGGGCCGATCGACACGAGGGGGTTGGAGGGAGCGATCACGACGGCGGCCGAGTCGGCGAGGGCGGCACGGGCCTCGGGGGAGAGGGTGGCGACGTCGGCGCCGTCGAAGCGCACGGCCGAGACCGGCACCCCGTGGCGCCGCTGCACGAAGTACTCCTGGAACGACACCTCGATGCCCTCGTCGGGCAGGGTGACCATGGTCGACACCCGGTGGTCGCTCATCGGCACGAGGCGCTGCTGCAACCCGAATGCGGCTGTGATCTCCGCGGTGACCTCGGTGAGGCTGGCGCCTTCGCGCAGGCGGGCGGTGCGGTAGAAGTGGGTGGCCAGGTCGTGGTCGCCGAGGTTGAACCACGTGGGTGCCGCGGTGGAACCCTCGGGTCGTACTGAGGTGAACCGGGCGAGCGCGGCCATCGCGTTCCATGTCTCGTCGCGAAGGCCCCAGCCGCGTTCGGGGTCGATGGCCTCGGCGAGCGTGTAGGTGATGGTGTCGAGGTCGGGCGAGATCGACAGGCCGTGCAGCACGGTGTCGTCGCCGGTGTTCACCACGCCGACCGTGCGCTCGACGGGCCACACACCGGCGAGTGCCCGCAGGAAGCGTGCGGCCCCGACGCCGCCGCACACCACGCCCACATCGGCCGGGTTGGCTCCGTTCGTCCTGTTGACGGTCATCGCGGGGTTCCGGCCGTGTCGAGCACGATGCGACGGTACAGGTCGGCGAGGCCCCGGGCGCAGGTCTCCCAGTCGAACCGCCGCCACTGCTGGTCGCCGGCGGCCACCAGACGGGATCGCACCGTGTCGTCGGAGACGGCAGTGGCGATCGCGTCGGCAAGTGCATCGAGGTCGCCCACCTCCACCAGCAACGCAGCCTCCCCGGCAACCTCAGGGATGGAACCAGCGCGTGTGGCCACGACGGGCGTACCCACCTGCATCGCATCGAGCAACGGGAACCCGAACCCCTCGTCGAGCGAGGGATAGGCGAGCGCTGCGGCGTGACGCAGCAGCCACGAGCGTGCCGCGTCGTCGACCCACCCGGTCAGCAGCACGTTGCCGGCGCGGCGCGGCCCGAGGTCGTCGATCGCCGAACGGATGGTGTCGCTGTCGTCGCCCGGTGCCCCGGCGATCACGAGCGCGAGCTCGCGCTCGTGCAGTCGTCCGAAGGCACGCACGAGGTCGGCCAAGCCCTTGCGACGTTCGAGCGTGCCGACCGCCAGCACATAGGGGCGACCGCCCAGTGCCGGAAGGGGGTTCGCTGCAGAGGGTGGCGGCACCGGCAGGGCCCCGAGCAGCACCGTCGTCACGGTCGCGGAGGGGAACATGTCGCTCGCCGCGTCGGCGGTCGCGCTGGAACTGGCGTGCACCACTGCGCCGCGCCGCACCGATTCCCGCAACGCCCTGCCGGCAAGGCGCACCGCGGGGTGGGCGAGGCCCGTGTTCCGCAGCGACCACAGGTCGTACACGGAGACGACGGAGGGAATGCGCGTGGGCGGCACGACGTAGTTGGTTCCGTGCACGACCCCGGCGCCGGGCAGCCAACGATCCGCCGAGGGGCGCCGGCCCAGCGCCCAGGCCCGCAGCGCCATTCCCGCGGGAAGGGGCAGTCGGCGCACGCCCGGTTGCGGACGCGCGCGGAACGACACCACGTACGGGTCGAGCATCACGTCGGTGCGGGAGCCGAGGGCATCGGCCATGGCCTGCACTGCGTTGCCGATGCCGGTGCGCGCACCGTGCAGCGGCCCGGCGTCGAAGGCGACCCTGATCGGTTCCATGCGGCGCGGAAGGCTAACTGGTGCGCCGCGATGCATCCGGTCGTGGGGGCGACGTCCCTAGACTCTGGCGACCCCACGATTGGAGCAGCACACCATGCCCCGCGCGTTCATCACCGGCATCACTGGTCAGGACGGCCAGCACCTCGCCGAATTCCTCCATGGCAAGGGCTATGAGGTGTTCGGCATGGTGAAGGGCCAGAACAACCCGAAGTTCACGGCGATGCGCGACGAGTTCCCCTACGTCGAGCCGGTTCCCGGCGACCTCGCCGACCTGCCGTCGCTGGTCAAGGCGCTCGATGCCGTGCAGCCGAACGAGGTCTACAACCTCGGCGCCATCTCGTTCGTCGCCCTCAGTTTCAACCAGGCCGAACTGACGGCCAACATCACCGGCCTCGGCGTGCTGCGCATGCTGGAGGCCATCCGCATGGTGGGCGGCGCGCAGAACAACCCGATCCGCTTCTACCAGGCGAGCTCGAGCGAGATGTTCGGCAAGGTCCGCGAGATCCCCCAGACGGAGAAGACGCCGTTCCATCCGCGTTCGCCCTATGGCTGCGCCAAGGTGTTCGGCCACGACATCACCGTGAACTACCGCGAGAGCTACGACCTCTTCGCGTGCAGCGGCATCCTGTTCAACCACGAGGGTCCGCGGCGCGGGCTCGAGTTCGTCACCCGCAAGGTGACGAACGCGGTGGCGCGCATCAATCTGGGCCTGCATGACGAACTGGTGCTGGGCAACCTCGACTTCAAGCGCGACTGGGGCTATGCGGGCGACTACGTGAAGGCCATGTGGCTGATGCTGCAGCAGGACGAACCCGACGACTACGTCGTGGCGACCGGCGAGACCCACAGCGGCGAGGAACTGGTCGAACTGGCGTTCACCGAGGCCGGCCTCGGTGACTGGCGCCGCTACGTGCGGCAGGACCGGAAGTTCTTCCGTCCCGCGGAGGTCGACCTGTTGATCGGCGACCCCACCAAGGCCCAGGACGAGCTGGGTTGGCGCCGCGAGGTCGACTTCCCGACCCTCATCCGGATGATGGTCGAGAACGACCTGCGACTCGAGTCAGCGAAGCGCTGAGGCCGTCTACTCCCCGCCGCTGTCGGCGAGGTGGTTCTGAGCGGACGGCGGGGTCAGGCCTCGAAGGGCATGTCGATGATGGCTTCCATCACTGACTCGGTGGTCGGCGTGGCGCCGCTGCGCAGCCGTGACCGCAGCGCGATCGCGAACGCGATGAGGGCCCCCACCGACGAGGCCACCAGGCCATACTCGATGCGCCGGAACAGGTCGTCGCTGCTGAGCCAGGTGGTGAGCACGAACGACACCACTCCCACGCCCCAGCCGAGGGCCACGAGTGCGTGGCCCTTCAGCGCGATCACCGCCTGTGCCATCGCGAGGGCACCCATGTAGGCGGCGCTGCCGAGCGCCAGTGTGGCCATCGTGCGGCTGGTGAGCGACGCGTCATACATCAACTCGATCATCTTCGGGCCGATCAGGTATGCACCGATGACACCCGCGATGCCGACGATGACGACCAGCTTCATCAAGCGGCGGAAGCCGCGCCGGAACTCGTCGAACTCGCGACGGGCTGCCAGGCCAGCGAGGCGCGGCAACAGCGCGGCCTGCACTGCCTGGAACAGGAACAGCGGGATGCGCGACAGCAGCACGCCGTAGCCGAACTGGGTCACCAGTTCGCTCTGGCCGTCGGCCTTCAGCAGGTTCGCCGCCACCGGACCGGCGTTGACGAGGCCGGCGGCGAACACCGAACCGAGCAGCAGCCAGCCGAGGTTGGGGGTGACCTCGGCCCAGGTGGCCGGCGGGCCGTCCTCCGTGCGCAACTCCCCCTTGGCGAGCACGTAGAAGAACCCGAACAGCGGGGCCAGGGCCACTGCCATGCCGAAGGCTCCCGCGCTGGTGGCGCCGAAAAGGGCGAGCGCCACGCAGAGCGCCACCCGCACCGCGCCGTCGGCGCCCATGACGATGGCGTAGGCCTTGAACCTGCCACTGCCGCTGGCCACGCCTCGGGCGAGGTGCACGGGCGCGTAGCTGGCGAACGCCACGATGAGGGCGAGCAACAGCACCCAGTCCCCGTCGAAGTAGGCATCGGTGACCAGCTTCCCCATCGCCAGCACGACGACGAGCACGGTGGCAGCGAGGATGCCGCCGAGCAGCGCCACCTTGCGCAACACCGGTTTGCCGCCCTGGCCGAGGGCACGTCGCGCCGACACCGCGCGCCCCAGTTCCTGTTCGAGCGGCAGGAAGAAACCGGGCGCCAGCGCGAACGTGGCGAACCACAGTGACAGCACAGGTGCGAAGGCGTCGTCGCCGCCGGGTGCGTTCTTCCCGACGCGCAGGAAGACGAACGCGGACAGACCGGACACCAGCAGGCCCAGTCCCACCGGGACGGTGCCTTCCGGGAGCGGTGCCCGCGAACCGTGGGAGTGCTCGTCGGAGGTGGTCACCAAGGCAGGCAGGCTATCCGAGCGAAGGGTGCCGGGAGGCGGAAAGCGTCAAGGGTTAGCGTGATCGGGCCGATAACCCATCATGCGACGTCCCCCCGTCCTCCTCGCGGGTGCCCTCGCGGCCACCGCCGTCTGGGGCCCTGTCGCGCCCGTGGGGGCGGCCGCCCCTGCGGTGACCTCGGTGGTGCTCGACGGCCACGGGAACGGCCACGGCGTGGGCCTGAGTCAGTGGGGCGCCTACGGCTATGCGGTCGACCACGGCTGGACCTCTGCGCAGATCCTCGACCACTACTACGGCGGCACGGTGGCCGGTACGGTGCCCACCGACACCACGGTGAAGGTGCGGTTGACCAACCTCGACGGCGCACAGACCGCCATGTCGGTGGAGACCGGTGAACTCGTCGTCGACGGCCTGACCGGGGGACCGTGGAAGTCGGTGCTGGTGCGCGAGACACCGACGAACGGCACCTACTCGGTGTGGGCGAGGCCAGACACGCTGCGATGCCCGTCAGCCGCCGCAGACCCGGTGGCGACGGGCTGGACGCTGGTTGCCGCGACGGTGGCCACCAAGGTCGAGGTGCGCACGCTCGCCGACTCGCTCGCGGTGGCCGACCACCGGGAACTCGCGGCCGTGTGCGAGCCCAACGGCACCGTCCGCTGGTACCGCGGCACGATCCGGGCGCTCAACGACGCGGCGGGGGCGAATCGCACCGTCAACGAGTTGCCGCTCGAGCACTACCTGCGCACCGTGATCGCCATGGAGATGTCGCCCGGCTGGGCGAGCGCGGGCGGGGGCAAGGGTGCCCAGGCGTTGCAGGCGCAGGCCGTCGCGGCGCGCAGCTATGCGCTCTCGTACAAGTGGTACCCCTACGCCGATGTCTGCGACATGACCTGCCAGAGCTACTTCGGCGTGGCCTTCCAGACCTCGGGGGGTTCGCTGCGCAAGGTGGAGGCCGCTGCCACCGACGCCGCCGTGCTGGCCACTGCGGGCATCGTGCGCAGGGTCGGCACCACCGGCGGCCCCATCGCGATCACGATGTTCTCTGCCTCGAACGGCGGCTGGTCGGCGCCGTTCTCGCCGGCCAACCCGCTGATCCCGTTCCCGGCGGTGGCCGACGAGGGTGACGACACGCCCCTGAATCCCAAGCACGATTGGACCATCACGCTCACGGGGGCGGCGATCACCGCGAAGTACCCCGCGCTCGGCACGCTCACCGGCATGGAGGTGCTGTCGAGGAACGGCTACGGCGAATGGGGCGGCCGTGTGCTGCAACTGAAGCTGGTGGGAACCGACTCGACCATGACGGTGACCGGCTCGGGCTTCCGGTCGAAGATGGGGCTTCCCGACACGTGGTTCAACGTGCGCACCCTGAACCTCGAGTCCGGGCCGGTCACCCCGCCGGTGACTCCGCCGACCGATCGTTGCGCGGGGCACAACCCTCCGCCCGTCATCGGGCCGATGGCCGCGGCGGCCGGGGCGCGGTTCACGGCCGTGGCGCCGCAGCGCATCCTCGACACCCGCGACGGCACCGGCACCAACGCGGCGAGGGTGCTGGGAGGGTGCACGCTGGTCGTCGACCCGGGTCTCGACACGGAGGTTACCGCGGTTGCGGTCAACATCACCGCCGTTCGCGCCGCGGCGAACGGCTTCGTGACGGCCTACCCCTGCGGGGTCGAGCGGCCGATCGCCGCTGCGGTGCAGGCCGTGGCGGCCAAGGTGGTGGGTGGCATGACGGTGGTGTCGCTCGGCGCCGACGGCACGTTCTGCGTCTACACCCACGCCACCGCCGACATCGTCATCGACCTGTTCGGCAGCTACCAGCCCGGGGTGGGCCATCGGTTCGAGCCGGTGGAATCAGGTCGGCTGTTCGATTCGCGCACCGACGCCCGGGGCAGGTCGCTGCCGTTGCTGGCGGCCGGAACGACGCTGCGGGTCAAGGTGGCGGGAGCCAAGGTGGGTGCAGCGACCGTTCCCGCGTCGGCGAACGGAGCCGCCCTCACCCTGCATGCGATGAGCGCCACAGGGAACGGCTACCTGACGGCCTACCCGTGTGGCGGCACGGTGCCGACGGTGGCGTCGGCGACGGTCAACACCGGTGTCAGTGTCACCAACCACGCCGAGGTGCTGCTCGGCGCCGGCGACGTGTGTGTCTTCGTCAGCGTGCCCATGCACGTCGCGGTCGACCTCAGCGGCTGGTTCGGGCCGACCGCCACCACGGAGTATTTCGCCGTCTCCCCGGTGAGGGCAGTGGATTCCCGCAACGGCACCGGGTTGGCCGGGGTGGTGACCAAGGCGAACAGCCAGGGTTCGGCGCGTTCGTTCACGCTCGCCGGCGCCAACGGGTTGCCGCCCGCGCCCGCGTTGCGTGCGGTGATGGCGAACGTCGTCGGCATCGGGGCCACCTCTGTGGGGTTCCTCACGGTGCACCCATGCAGCGCGACGGCGCCGTCGGTGAGCATGGTGCGGTACGTCGTCGGCTCGAACGCCGCAGCAAGCGTCGCGGGTGTCGACGATGCCTCGGGCCGTTGGTGCGTCACGTCGAGTGCCACGGTGCACGTCGTGGTCGACGTGAACGGCTGGTTCGCCTGACCGAACGGCTTCGGTGACCGGTACGGACGGACCCGCCCCGCTAGCCTCGGATCTTCGTGGAGGCCGCTGAAACGATCGCACCGCCCGTCGTGGCCGTCATGGTCGTGCACGCGCCCGGCGATTGGTTCGACGAGGTGCTCGATGGCCTCGCCGCGCAGGACTACGGCAACCTCAAGGCGCTGTTCCTGCTGGTCGACGGGCTCGACGACACGGCGGCCCGCATCGCGGGACGGGTGCCGAACTCGTTCGTACGCGCCCTCGCCGCCAACCCCGGTTTCGGTGCCGCGGCGAACGAGGTGCTGCGCCTCGTGGAGGGCGAGAACGGGTTCTTCTGCTTCCTGCATGACGACGTCGTGCTCGACGAGTCGGCCGTCCGGTTGCTGGTGGAGGAGCTCTACCGCAGCAACGCCGGCATCGTCGGTCCGAAGCTGGTCGACTGGGACGACCCGCGGGTGCTGCAGCACGTCGGTCTCGGTGTCGACCGCTTCGGTGAAGTCGACCCGCTGGTTGAGCCGGGCGAGTTCGACCAGGAACAGCACGACGCAGTCCGCGACGTCTTCGCTGTGCCCTCGGCGTGCCTGCTGGTGCGCGCCGACCTGTTCCGCGCGGTCGGCGGATTCGACCCGACGGTCGAGGGTCCGGGCGACAACGTCGACCTGTGCTGGCGGGCGCACCTCAGCGGCGCCCGTGTGGTGGTGGTTCCCGGGGCCAGGGCACGTCACCTCGAACGGTTCGCCGAGCGCACCCCCGAGCTGGTGGCGCCCGCCCGTGCCGCCCGCGACCGGATGCGCAGCGTGGCCACCCTCACCGGTGCCCAGCGGCTGCCGGTGGTGCTGCTGCAGTTGGTGCTGCTCAGCTTCGGCCAGTCGTTGTTCCTTCTGGTGCGGGGACGGTTCCGTGAGGCCATCGGCCTGCTCGGGGCAGCGCTCGCCCTGGTGCCCCGCCTGCCCTCGTATCTCGCCCGTCGCCGTGCGATCGCCCCGCTGCGGTCCGTGCCGTACACGGAGGTCGCGGGTCTGCAATTGCGCGGCAGTGCCCGAGTGGCAGCAGCGCTGCGAGCCAGGGACAGCGGCCCCGTGGACCCCGAGCAGGGCAGCGAGCGACGCTGGCGCGAGGGTGCGGGCAGCGCACCGGCACTGGCGTGGCTGGGTCTGTTGCTGCTCTTCGTCACCGGCAGTCGACGCCTGATCTCCGGAGGGGTGTCGGGCTTCGGCGAGTTCCTCCCGTTCGACTCCAGTCCGGCGCGGATGCTGGGCGACTACCTGTCGGGCTGGTCGGCGCACGGCCTCGGCAGCAGCGGCGCCGTGCCGACCGCCGTCGGACTGGTCTCGGTTGCCTCGGTGCTCACGCTGTTCCAAATGGGGCTGCTGCACACCGTGGCAGTGCTGGGTCTCGTGCTCGCCGGCTACCTCGGGGCGTGGAGGATGGCGACCATCTTCACGTCGGCCCGTGCCCGCATCACGATGCTGCTCGTATACGCAGCGGTGCCGCTGCCGTCCCAGTTGCTCTCCGCCGGCCGATGGGGCGCCCTCGCGTGTTACGCCGCCGCACCGTGGCTGGTGCACTTCCTGCGACGCCTGAGCGGCATCGACACCCGCAGCCTCGACGACGAGGGTGGCGAGTCGCCGGTGGCCGTCTCTGCCTCGAGGCGTCGCCGTCTGGCCGCTCGACTCGTGCTGCTGGTCGCCGTGCTCCTGGCGTTCGAACCAGCTGCGATCGTGCTGGTCGTCGGAGTCGGTGTGCTGCTCGCGGTGGCGACGTTGCTGGTCGGTGGCAGCGCCCGCGCCGCGTCGGCGATGCTGGGCTGGTCGCTCGCCGCGGCGGTGTCGGGCTTCGTGCTGAACCTGCCGTGGTCGTGGTCGCTGATCGGCCGCGGTGGATGGACCGCCGTGGTGGGCGTGCCGCCGAACGGCGCCACCGCACGTGGAGTCGGGCAACTCGCCCGCATGGATGTCGGCTCGATGCGATTCGGCACCATTGCGCTCTGCCTGTTCCTGCCGGTGGTTGCGGCACCGCTGGTGTCGCGTTCGTGGAGGTTCGCCTGGGCCGTGCGTGCCGCCGCACTGGTGGCGGGCTTCGGTGCCGCTGCCGTGCTCGACGATCAGGGCGTGCTGCCGGTGCGACTGCCCGATGCCGCGGTGTTGCTGGTGCCGGTCGCCCTCGGCGTGGCACTGGCGGCGGCGTGCATCGCAGCGGCGTTCGAGGCCGATGTGCTCGCCGGCAGTTTCGGGTGGCGCCAGCCGCTCGGTGTGCTGAGCGTGGCGGCGACCCTCGTCGGCATGGTGCCCGGCGTGCTCGCGGTCGCGAGCGGCAAATGGGGCATGCCCAACCCCTCCCGCACCCTGCTGTCGGTGGCCGGCGAACTGCCGGTCGACCCGCCGTCGGGCGACTACCGCGTGCTGTGGGTGGGTGACCCCCGCGCCATCCCCGTGGCTCCCTGGGCCTTCCGACCGGGTATCGGCTACGCGGTCACCGACGACGGGCACCTGCAGTTCGACGGCCGGTTCCCCGGGCGGCCCGGCGAGGTCGAGCAACAGGTGGCCGATGCGCTCGACCAAATGGCGAGTGGCCTCACCCTGCGGGGTGGCCGACTGCTCGCCCAGTACGGCATCCGCTACGTCGTGGTGCCGGTGGCCGACGGCTTCAACGGGACGATCGCCGCCCCGCTGCCTGCACCCGACGGCCTGCTCGACGTGCTCGACGACCAACTCGACCTGTCGTCGCCGCTCACGGCGCCGCCGAACTACGTGATCTACGAGAACACCGCGGCGACCCCGACGAGGGGAGTGCTCACCCCGCTGGGGGTCGATGCCAGCACCCAGGCGGGCGGCGAG
>JBJTXX010000336.1:0-8588 GCA_046082485.1 Actinomycetota bacterium | reverse complement strand
GAAAAGGAACTCGCGGCTCGACATGACGGCGTCATAGTCGAGCACGACGTCAGACGGCGTGAGCGGTCGAACAATGAACCCTTCCCCCGTGAACCCGTGTGCTGGCTCGATCCCCTGGTCTCGAAAACCCATGTGCGCCATTCTTGCATCGTGCGCACAGCGAACAGGGGCCAACTCCTCGAGGTCAGCCGCGTTTGAGGTCAGTGACCAAGCCTTCGCTGGCCTCGACCAGCTTGTGGGGTTCGATGCCGAACACGTCGTGCCAGGTGCCCGCCGCGGCCCACACCTCGTCGTACTGCAGCAGGTCGGGGTCGATGAAGATGCGCAGGTGCGTGGTGTGCCCAAAGGGTGGCACGCCACCGATGGGAAAGCCGGTGGCCTCGCGGACGGTGTCGGCATCGACCCGGGCACACTTCGTGCCACCCGCCGCCGCGGCGAGCTTCTTCTCGTCCAACTGGTTCGAGCCACTCACGTAGGCCAGCACCAGTTCCCCGTCGACGCCGAAGATCAGGCTCTTCACGATCTGACCCACCTGCACGCCGATCACGTTCGCGGCATCGACCGCGGTCTTGGCGTTCCCGAAGTTGCGCGGCTCGATCTGCAGGCCACGCTCACGGGCGGCCTCGACCACACGGGTGACATTGGGGTGCACATCTGTCATGCCCGACAGCCTGCCACAGCGGCCTGAGCATCCGTTCGGTTATCCGAAGCGATCGATGTGAAAATTCGTGTCGTCCGCGTTGCCTCGCCGAGCGGGGGCGTTTATCGTGTCCGGCGAAGGGGAGTATCCCTCGGCACCTGAGTCGTCACCACGGTGGAAACACCCGGCGCAGGTGGGTCGCATGACCGGGAGAGACCTTCGGTTCAACGAATTCTTTTCGTACCGAAGGAGATCCACGTGGCCCCCACCGCTCTCAGCACCGACCCAGATTCGCAGACCGAGCCCCACCGCGCCGAGGCACACCACGTCGCGGCCGCGCTCGGGGTGCAGCAGCACGTCGGGCTCAGCGGAGACGAGGTCGCGCAGCGCCTGCAGCAGCACGGGCCGAACGAACTCGAGGCGGCGCCCACCGTGCCGGCTTGGGCGAAGTTCCTGGCCCAGTTCAAGGACACGCTGATCCTCATCCTGCTCGGTGCTGCGGTGGTGGCCTTCTTCGTCTCCGGAGAGGTGAAGACGCCGATCGTGGTGGTTGCGGTGGTGCTGCTGAACGCCGTCATCGGTTTCGTGCAGGAGAACAAGGCCGAGAAGTCGCTCGACGCGTTGCGCAACATGCTGGTGGCGCAGACCAGGGTGCGCCGCGGCGGCGAACTGCACAACGTGCCGACCAGCCAGTTGGTGCCGGGCGACATCGTGCTGGTGGAGGCCGGTGACCGCATTCCCGCCGATGGCCGTCTGCTCACCGCCACCCACCTCGAGATCGAGGAAGCGGCACTCACCGGCGAGAGCCACCCAAGCGAGAAGTCGACGCATTCGGTCGACCGCGACGCGGTGCCCGTGGGCGACAGGGTGGGCATGGCCCACATGAACACCACCGTCACCCGCGGCCGGGCCGAACTGGTGGTGACCGCCACCGGCATGCGCACCGAGATCGGTCGCATCGCCGGACTGCTGCGCAGCACCGAGCCCGAGCGCACCCCGCTGCAGTGGCAGCTCGACGGGCTGGCCCACAGCCTCGCCAAGTTGGCGGCAGCCATCGTGGCCGCCGTGTTCGTCATCGGTCTCCTCCGCGGAGAGGCGGTGGGCGACCTCCTGCTCACCGCCGTCGCGCTGGCCGTTGCGGCCATCCCCGAGGGCCTGCCCGCCGTCACTGCCGTGACGTTGGCCCTGGGGGTGGCCACGATGGCCCGCCGCCACGCGATCGTGAAGCGCCTGGCGAGCGTGGAGACGCTGGGGTGCACCAGCGTGATCTGCAGTGACAAGACCGGCACCCTCACCCTCAACGAGATGACCGCCGTCGAACTCGTCACCCGGCTCACCCCTCACCGGGTGAGCGGCAGCGGCTACTCGCCCGACGGCGCCATCGACGAGGCCCCCGGTGACGGCCGGCCCGCCATGCACACCGCACTCATGGCCATGGCCCTGTGCAACGACAGCGAGGTGCGCAACGTCGAGGGCAGTTGGCAGTTGGTGGGCGACCCCACCGAGGGCGCCCTCACCGTGCTGGCCCAGAAGGGTGGTATCGACGTTGCAGCCGCCCGCGCCGACCATCCCCGCTTGGCAGAGGTGCCCTTCGACTCCGCCGTGAAGTTCATGGCCACCGCCCACGAGGTGACCACCGACTCGGGCAGCCGAGTCGTGCGCCTGCTGGTGAAGGGCGCCCCCGACGTGCTGTTCGACCGGTCGGCGCACGTCATCGGCGCCGACGGGGTGATGGCGTTGATCAGCGACCATCGCGCCACGCTCGAGGCACACAACGCACGGCTCGGTGCACAGGGTTTGCGAGTGCTGGCCGTGGCGCACCGCGAGTTCACCATCGAGACGTGGTCGGAATTCGCCGACAGCGGGGTGGACCCCTCGACGCTCGTGCACGACCTGGTGCTGCTGGCGCTCATCGGCATCGTCGACCCGCCTCGCCCCGAAGCCGCCGCAGCGATCGACGAAGCCCATCGCGCCGGCATCGCCGTCAAGATGATCACCGGCGACCACGCCGCGACCGCCGCCGCCATCGGGGCACAGATCGGCCTTCGCGGCGATGCCGTCACGGGCGCCGACCTCGACCAGATGGACGACGAGACGCTGTCGGCACGCGTCGACGACATCGCCGTCTTCGCTCGTGTCTCGCCCGAGCACAAACTGCGCCTCGTGGGTGCGCTGCAGCAGCGCAACAACGTGGTTGCGATGACTGGCGATGGCGTGAACGACGCACCGGCCCTCAAGAAGGCCGACATGGGTGTGGCCATGGGTATCACGGGCACCGAGGTGAGCAAGGAAGCCGCCACCATGGTGCTCACCGACGACAACTTCGCCACCATCGTCGACGCCGTCGGGCGCGGCCGGAACATCTACGCCAACATCGTGAAGTTCGTGCGGTTCCAGCTGAGCACCACGCTGGGGTTCGCGATGCTGTTCCTGCTGACAGCCGCCCTCGGCATCGCCGGCGGCAAGCCGTTCACGGCCATCGCCATCCTGTGGGTGAACCTGATCATGGACGGCCCCCCGGCCATGGCGCTGGGCATCGACCCTGCCGACGACGACCTGATGCGGCACCGGCCGCGACCGATGACCGAGAAAATCCTCACCCGCGGCCGATGGACCGCAGTGGGCCTGTCGGCGGCGGTGATGGCCCTCGGAACCCTTGCCGTGCTGGAGTGGGGCCCCGGTGACCCGATGCGGGCTGGCATCGCCACGGAGGCCGGCACGATGGCCTTCAACACGTTCGTGCTGTTCCAGTTCTTCAACATCCTGAACTCCCGCCACGACACGCTGAGCGTGTTCCGTCGCAGCACCCTCTCGAACCGTTGGCTGTGGATCGCCCTCGCCGGCGTCGTGCTGCTGCAAGTCGGTGTCACCCACGTCGGCTTCCTGCAGTCGCTGTTCGACACCACCGACATCTCGGCCCTCGAATGGCTGGTGTGCATCGCCGTGGCGAGCACCGTGCTGTGGGCCGAGGAGATCCGCAAGTACATCGTCCGAAAGGGATCCCCCGCGTGAAGTGCCCCCACTGCACCGACTCCACACTCGTCATGGCCGACCGCGCCGGCATCGAGATCGACTACTGCGCCTCCTGCCGGGGCGTATGGCTCGATCGCGGTGAGCTCGACAAGATCATCGAGCGCAGCGCGAGTGCCATGAACGTCGCCACCGCCGGTCCCTCCTCTCCGCCGGCGGTGGCGACGAAGCGCTACGACGACGACACCCCGCCGCACGGCTACAAGAAGAAGAAGTCGCTGCTCGGCGAACTCTTCGACTTCTGACCCACCACTCCCCCCCCGAAAGGAACACCAATGTTCAAGAACACGATGAAGACCACGGTGCTGCTGGCAGCGCTCGGAGGGCTCATCGTCGCCGTGGCCGGAGCCCTCGGCGGCGGCAGCAGCACCTCGTTGACGATCGGCCTCTTGATGGCCTTCGTGATGGTCGGCGGCTCGTACTGGTTCAGCGACAAGCTTGCCCTCGCCTCGGCGCGAGCGAAAGTGATCGAGCGCCACCAGGCGCCCGAGTTCTACGACATGGTCGCCAACCTCGCCCAGCGAGCCGGTATGCCAATGCCCCGCGTTGCGGTGTCACCCAGCGAACAGCCCAACGCGTTCGCCACCGGACGCGGCCCGAACCATGCGGTGGTCTGCGCCACCGAAGGCCTGCTGCGCTCGATGCCCCGCGACGAGGTGGAAGGCGTGATGGCCCATGAGTTGATGCACGTCAAGCACCGCGACATCCTGATCGGCTCGGTCGCTGCCGCCATCGCCACGGCCATCAGCTACATCGCCCAGATGGCGATGTTCGCCTCGATGTTCGGCGGAGGCCGCGACGACGAGGACCGCCCCAACCCGCTGGCGATGCTGTTGATGTCGCTGCTGGCGCCACTCGCTGCATCGCTGATCCAGATGGCCGTCAGCCGATCCCGCGAGTTCGAGGCCGACCGTGGTGCAGCCGAACTGCTGGGCTCGGGCCACAGCCTGGCGAACGCACTCGAGCGCATCGAGACGCTCGCCGCGCGCCATCCGATGACGGTTGCTCCCGCCCAGGCGCAGGCCTACATCCACAACCCGCTGGCCGAACTGCGCGGCGGCCGGAACTCGTCGATGGCCCGTCTGTTCAGCACCCACCCGTCCACAGACGAGCGGATCCGTCGCCTGCGGGCGATGACGCCCGCCACGATGGGCGCCTGATCCGTCACCGGCCGAACGGCCGGATCACATCGCGAAGAGGTCGTCGTACGAGCCCCCGCCCGCAGGCTCGTCGGCGGCCTCTTCCGCGTTGGCGAACGCCTCGTAGCCGTCGCGCTCGAGACGGTCGGCCAGGTCGGGGCCACCCGACTCGACGATGCGACCCTTCACGAGGATGTGCACGTGGTCGGGCTTCAGTTCCTCGAGCAGGCGGTTGTAGTGGGTGATGGCCAGCACGCCCAGCCCGTGCTCGTTCGTGGCGGCCTCCACGCGACGCGCGCAGTCGCGCAAGGCGTCGATGTCGAGACCCGAGTCGAGTTCGTCGAGGATCGCGAACTTCGGTTCCAGCAGCGCCAACTGCAGTGTCTCGTTGCGCTTCTTCTCGCCACCCGACAGGTCGACGTTCAGCGAACGCTGCAGCAGATCGGCGCGGAAGTTGATGCGACCCGCCTCGGCGGCCACTGCATCGGCGAGGCCATCGGTGCTGCGACCGCGGGCCGTGTAGGCCTCGGCCATCATCTCGGTGAGGTCGACACCCGGCACCTCGCTGGGGTACTGCATCACGAGGTGCACACCCGCCTGGGCGCGCTGCCACGTGGGCAACTGCAACAGGTCGACGCCGTCGAGCAGCACCTCGCCCGCGTGCACCTCGTAACCCGGCTTGCCCATCACCACAGCCGACAGCGTGCTCTTGCCGGCACCGTTGGGACCCATCACGGCGTGCACCTCACCCGAACGGATGGTGAGATCGATGCAGTTGAGGATCTGCTTGCCGGCGACCGATGCCACCAGCCCCTTGATCTCGAGCGTGCTCACGATGCTCCTTCCGTGTCGATCTGCACCATGCCGTCGACGACGCGGGCCACGTACACCGCCACGGGTTGCGTGGCCGGCAGCGTGCTGGGCTGGCCCGTCTCGAGGCTGAAGGCGCTGCCGTGCTTCCAGCACTCGATTTCCTTCTCGTCACACCACACCTGACCCTCGCTGAGCGAGACGTTGCCGTGACTGCAGGTGTCGCCGATCGCGTACACGTCGTCACCGATGCGCACGACGGCCACCGAGCGGCCGTTCACCTCGAAGCGCTGCGCCGCGCCGGGGGCGATGTCGGCAAGTGCACACACGTTCACACTCATGCCGACCACCGCTCGAGCTTCTGGGCGACACGGGAGCGCAGGTCGTCGCGCAGCGCACCGACCGGCAGCAATGACAGCACGTCGTCGAAGAACCCCAGCACGACCAGGCGCTCGGCCACGTGCGGCGGGATGCCGCGGCTCTCGAGGTAGAACCGCTGGTCGTCGTCGATGGGGCCGACGGTGCTGGCGTGGCTGCACTTCACGTCGTTGGTGCGGATGTCGAGGTTCGGCACGCTCTCGGCCCACGCACCCTCGCTGAGCGTCAGGTTGCGGTTCGTCTGGTAGGCGGCCGAGCCCTTGGCGTCCTCGCCGATGCGGATGAGACCGGTGTACACGCTCTTCGCGTGATCCTGCACGGCACCCTTGAAGAGCAGGTCACTGTTGGTGCGCGGCGCCACGTGATCTTGGAGCGTGCGGAAGTCGTGCATCTGGTTGCCGTCGGCGTAGTACAGCGCCACCTGCTTCGTGGTGGCTCCCGTGCCGCTGACCCGTGCATCGGTGCGCACACGGGCATAGTCGCCACCCAGCGCCACCGTTGCCAGCAGCGTGGTGGAGTCACGATCACCGGTCGCCTGCTGATGGCCGAGCAGCCACACCGTGTCGGCCAGCAGGTTCACGCCCAGGTAGCTGACGCGGGCGGCCTGCGAGGCGTGCAGCACCAATCGCGGCACCACGAGCGCCCGCACGCCATCGGCGCTCTCGAAGCGCTCGACCACGGTGAACTCGCTGTCGGCCCCTGCGTGCACCACCAGTCGCGGGAACACCGCTGCGCCCTCGCCGGCCACGTGATGGGTGACCACGATCGGCTCGGTGAGCACTCGACCGGCCGGCACGTGCACCTCGATGGTCTGGGCATGCGCAGCGCTGAGTTCGTCGAACACGTCGTGCACCGGCATCGAGGCCACCAGCGAGGCGGTCAGCGCCGGGTCGGCGACCAGGCCATCGGCGCCGGTGATGGTGGTGTGCAGGCCAGCAGGGGCGTATGCCGCAGGGTCGAGTTCAGCGATGCGGCTGTAGCGCCACACCTCTGCATCGGTGCTGGGGAGAACCGCCGAACTCGGGCCGACGGTGTCGAGAAGGGTCGCGGACACGGCCGAAATTCTACTATCGGCATAGTGCTAATCGCCCAGCCGGGTTCACGGTTTGCGACGCCGCAGGAACCGTTTCCAGCCCGGTTCCGCCGACTTGGCCCGTTCCGCCTCGAGGTCGCGCAACACCTGCGGACCCACCTGGTTCAGGAAGTCCTCGGCTTCGTCGAGCAGGGCGGCAGCGGTTCCGTCGTCGAGCCCCGGGGGCTCCTGCGGGTTGGCGGGGGCCACCAGCGAGCCGTACGTCCAGCCCACGTCGAGCCGCGGCTCGAACTTCGGACAGTTCTCGGGGCAGCGCCACGGGGCATCGGGGGCGAGATCGAGATTGCACTTCCGCACGGTCTCACCGTTCGGGTAGGTGCGGCTCTCGAACTGGCGGCAGTCCTGACGCATGGGCACGTCGACATTCTGCCCGCTGGCGGTGCCCTCAGGGCTTCACGGCCCGGAAGTGCCCGGCACCCAGTTCGGCCTTGCGGGTCACCACGCACAGGGCGCGCCACACCTCGAGTTCGTGCTCGAGGAAGTCGTGCCCGATGGCCTTCTCGAGCCGCGGCCGCAGTTGCCCGTCGAGTTCCTCCAACTCCGACTGCGTCTTCGCGGCGAGCCACGCCGTGCGGTCGGTGAAGCGGATGTGCTCGAAGCCTGCGGCGCGCAGCGCTGCGAAGTAGACGTCGGGCGAGGCGAGGCCGAAACCCAGCCCCTCCAGTTCCTCGTAGCGCAGCAGGTCGGCCGACTTCGGCAGGTCGTCGCCCTTCATCCAGTCGCTGCACGCGAACACCCCTCCGGGCGACAGCACCCTCGCGATCTCCGCCGCCAAGGAGTGCTTGTCGGCGATGTGCACGATCGAGTCCTTGCTGAAGACGAGGTCGAAGGAGGCATCGGGGAACGGCAGCGGCCCCGGCTCGACCGCGACGAACCGCACCTGCCCGCCGAGGCCACGCTCTGCTGCGTCGGCGTTGGCCTTGGCCACCACACCGGCCTCGACATCGACGCCGGTCACCGAGGAGGGGCCGAACGTGGAGTGGATGAAGAACGCGCACCCACCCGTGCCGCAACCGATGTCGAGCACCCGCTTGCCGGCCAGGTGCAGACCCTCCAGCACCATGGCGGTCTCGACATCGCCACCTGGCGACAGATAGCCGTCGCCCCACAGGGCCTCCAGCAGCGTCACGAGTCGCTGGTCGTACTCCTGCGTCTGCTCGGGCTGGGCGTCCACGGCCTCATGTTGGCACGACGGAGGAACCCGCTGGGCTGGTCAGCCGACCGAGCCCTCCATCTGCAGTTCGATGAGGCGGCTCCACTCGACGGCGTACTCCATCGGCAGGGTGCGGGTGATGGGCTCGATGAACCCGTTCACCACCATGCCCATCGCCTGCTCCTGCGACAGGCCGCGGCTCATGAGGTAGAAGAGTTGCTCGTCGGCGATCTTCGACACCGTGGCCTCGTGGCCGATCTGCGCATCGCGCTCGCCCACTTCCATGTACGGCAGGGTGCGGCTCTCGCTCTGCTCGGCGAGGATCAACGCATCGCACTGCACATG
>JBJTXX010000335.1:0-4603 GCA_046082485.1 Actinomycetota bacterium | reverse complement strand
CCGAGAGTCAGCCGCACCAGTTCTCCGGCGGTCAGTGCCAGCGCATCAGCATCGCCCGCTCCCTGGTGCTCGACCCGACGCTCATCATCTGCGAAGAGCCCGTCAGCGCCATAGACGTGAGCGTGCAGGCGCAGGTGCTGAACCTGCTCGAGGATCTCAAGGCCAAGCACGGCCTCACGCTGATCTTCATCGCCCACGACCTCGCCGTGGTGAAGAACATCAGCGACCGGATCGCCGTGATGTACCTCGGGAAGATCTGCGAGGTGGCGCCCAGCGATGCGCTGCACCTCAACCCGGCGCACCACTACACGAGCGTGCTGCTGAACAGCATCCCCGCGCCCGACCCCACCGTGGCGGTCGAGAAGGTCGCGATCGAGGGCGAGCCGCCCTCGCCGGTCGCCCCTCCCCCGGGTTGCCGCTTCAACCCGCGCTGCCCGGCCGCCAGCGACCGTTGCCGCAGTGAGGAACCCCAGTTGCGCGAGGTGGCCGACGGTCACTTCGTCGCCTGCCACCACCCGCTGATCGGCGGCGACGCTCCCGTCTCGGTGCGGGCCTAACTGTTCGTGTAGTCCGGCGGCCTGCGCTGCAGGAAGGCCATCATTGCCTCACGGTGGTCGGCCGTCGCCGATGCCATGATCTGCTGGCGGTTCTCGAGGTCGATCGCGTTCTGTAGTGCCGGGATCTCGAGGGCGCTCCACATGCCCTCCTTGGTCAGCGCGACACCGAACGGGGCGTTGCGCATGATCTCGTGGGCCTTCGTCATCGCCGCGTCGAGCAGCGCCTCGTCGTCGAGCACGTCGACCACCAGGCCGATGCGGTAGGCCTCGTCGGCGTCGAAGACGCGCCCGGTGAGCATGAGCTCCTGGGCACGGGCTGCTCCCACCAGCCGGGGCAGCAGCCAACTGGTGCCGATGTCACAGGCCGACAGCCCGATGCGGATGAACGCGGCATTGAATCGTGCCGACCTTGCCGCAAGCCGCACGTCCGACCCGAGCACGAGGGCGAAACCACCGCCGGCCGCCGGGCCGTTGACCGCTGCGATGACCGGTTGGGGAATCGAGCGCAGCTTCGGGATCAGCGAGGCGATGTGCTTCTGCACCGCGAAGCCTGCCTGCGTGCGGCCGAGGTGCGCCGTGTGCGGTGCCGTGCCGTAGCCACCGAGGTCGAGCCCGGCGCAGAATCCCCTCCCCCTTCCGGTGAGCACCACCACGCGCACCGACGGGTCGACCGAGATGGCGTCGAGGTGATCGTGCAGTTCCTGCACGAGCTCGGCGGTCATGGCGTTCAACTTGTCGGGACGATCGAGCGTGAGCTGGGCGATGCCGGTGGCGGGTTCGGTGCGTGCTACGACGGACAGGCCCCATGCTCTCGCACGGTGGCCGCACGCGTCGCATCGATCGAACACCGCTCGACGGTGTAGCGTCGGCGTGCTGCCCGGGGGCAGGGCCTCGCGATGACCGACTCGACCGCACCGATCGCACTCTCCGCGGACGCCGCATGGCGTACCGCTCTGCGCAAGGCGGGTTTGGCGTATCTCTTCTCTCGCCTCTGCGTCGTGATCGGCGCGGCGATCGTGGCCGCGGAACTGAAGGCCGACGAGAACGTCCGTGTCGCCGCCTACCCGAACTCGCCCTGGGCAGACCCTCACTACGACAAGCAGGCCATCCCCGCGAGTGCCGTGAGGCCCATCCTCGACGTGCTGACTTCGTGGGACGGCATCTGGTACCTGCGCATCGTCCGCCTCGGTTACCCACGCGAGGTGCGGCCGAACGTCACCTACTCCGTGCCCGATGCGCGTGCTGCCTTCTTTCCCCTCTACCCCACCGTCGTCAGGGCAGCGGATCGTCTGCTGCCCGGCGGCGACACCTTCGCCGCCCTCATCGTCAACTTCGTGCTCGGCGCCATTGCGGTGTATCTCATCGGTCTGCTCGCCCGACACCTCTTCGACGTGGACATCGCCGAGCGTTCGATGGTGCTGTTGGCCATCTTCCCCGGAAGTTTCGTGTTGTCCTTCGCCTACACCGAGGCCCTGTTGCTGGTGCTGGCCACCGGGTGTCTGCTGTGCCTGCTGCGCAGGCAGTGGTGGGCTGCCGGTCTGCTCGCCGCGCTCGGCACGGCGACGAGACCGAACGGAGTGGCGCTGGTGGCGGCATGCGCGGTCGCGAGCCTGTTGGCCATACGCGAGCGCCGCGAGTGGAAGAGCCTGGTGGCACCACTGTTGTCACCGATCGGCTTCATCGGGTTCCAGTGGTGGCTCGGCGTGCACACCTCCGAGCGTTGGGTGTGGTTCCGTGTGCAGACCGAGGCATGGGGTGAGGGAACCAGTTTCGGGTTCACTGCGCTCCGCCGCACCTGGCGTGCGCTGGTCAGCCCGTTGACGTCGCCCACGAACACCATCACGCTCGCCTCGGTGCTGGCGATGATTCTCTTGCTGTGGTTCCTGCGCAAGTACCGCCTGCCCGCGGCGATCGTGGCCTACTGCGCCGTGGTGCTCGTACTGATGCTGCTCCCTGCCACGGTCACCGCCCGGCCCAGGTTCCTCTACACGGCGTTCCCGCTGCTGATCCCGGCGGCAGCGTGGTTCTCGAAGGCGCATCGCGACTGGTGGACGTCCGCGGTCGCGGCGTGCGTGGCGGGCCTCGTGGGGCTCACCGCTCTCTACGGGGTGCTCGGAGCCATCCCGTGACACGGGCGCGGCTCACCGCCGGTGTGTCGCGCCTCGGCCTGGCTTCGCTGGCCGCTTTGGCCTATCTGCCGGCACTGATGGCCAGGCCCGGGCGCATGCCCACCGACACGAAGCTGTACCTGTACCTCGACCCCGGCCGGCTGATCAGCGACGCCCCCTTCACCTGGGACACCCGCCAGTTCGGTGGTTGGGTGCCGCATCAGGTGATCGCCTACCTGTGGCCGCAGGGGCCGTGGTATTGGACGTTCGAGCGGTTGGGTGTGCCCGACTGGGTGGCGCATCGGATGTGGATCGCCACGCTGCTGTTCCTCGGCGGTGCTGGCGTGATGTGGGCCGCCCGCCTGCTGGGGCTCTCGAGGTCGGGCGCCTTCGCCGCTGCGGTCGTCTACCAACTGTCGCCGTACGTGCTGCCCTACCTGTCGCGCACCTCGGCGATGCTGTTGCCGTGGGCGGCGCTCGGATGGATCGTTGCACTCACCATCCGCGCGGCAACGTCGGGCCATCGCTGGCGACACCCCGCGCTGCTCGCACTCGTGCTGCTGTCGTGCAGCGCGGTGAACGCGACCGCGGTGATGATGATCGCCCCGGCGCCGGTGCTCTGGCTGCTGCACTCGGTGTTGCAGGGAACCATTCCATGGAGACGGGCGGGCGCCACCGCGGCGCGCATCGCAACCCTCACCGTACCCGTGTCGCTGTGGTGGGTGTTCATGTTGCGCGCCCAGGGCACCTGGGGTGCCGACGTGCTGTCGTACAGCGAGAGCCTGCAGGCCACGTCGCTCACATCCACCTCGATGGAGACCCTGCGCGGCGGCGGCTACTGGTTGTTCTACGTACGCGACCCGTACGCGTTCACCACCTCTGCCTCGCAGCAGTACATGGAGAGCGGGCGCGTGATGGCAGTGGGCTGGGTGCTCGTGCTACTGGCGCTCGTGGGCCTCGTCGCCGTGCGTTGGGCCCATCGACGCTTCGCTGCGCTGCTCATCGGCTGTGGCATCGTGCTCGCTGTCGGGGTGCATCCCATCGACGATGCATCGCCGCTCATGTCGACCCTTGCGGAGAACTCGCGCAGCGCGCTCTCGCTCGCCATCCGCAGCAGCACCCGGGCGCTACCGATGTCGAACCTCGGTCTTGCGATCGCCATCGGCGCGCTCGTGACTGCCGTCGGCACCTCACGCATTCGCTTCCGCAGCCTTGCCCCAGCCCTGGTCGTGCTGCTGGCGGTGGCGAACCTGCCGGTGCTGCTGAATGGCGGATTCGTCGATCGGGCCCTCGAACGAGACGAGCAGCCTCCGCAGGCGTGGGTCGATGCGGCCGCGGCGCTCGATCGCACCTCAACCGAGCAACGGGTGCTGCAACTGCCGGGCTCCGAGTTCGGCGCCTTCCGCTGGGGGTACACGGTCGATCCTCCCCTGCCCGGGCTCACCACCAAGCCGCTCGTCACCCGCGACCTGCTGCCGCTCGGTTCACCCGGCCTCATGGACCTGCTGTACGCGCTCGACGACAGGGTGCAGTCGGGCACGCTCGACGCCGCGGCGCTCGCACCCGTGGCCCGCTTTCTCGGCGTCGACACGATCTGGGTGGCGAACGACCTTGCGTTCGACCGTTTCCGCACGCCTCGCCCCACCGTTGCTGCGGACGAGTTACTGAGCGCGGACGGCATCGGGGCACCGGTGGACTTCGGGGAACCCGTCGTGAACCGTCCCGACATTCCCATGATCGACGAACAGGCCCTCGCCGGGCAGGATCGCGCGCTTCCGCCGGTGCAACTCGCCCCGGTGGCGGATCCCGTCCCCATCGTGCGAGCGGCAGACCGCACCGTGGTGCTGGTGGGCAGTGGCGAGGGAGTCATCGACGCTGCAGCGGCCGGACTGCTCCGCGGCGACGAAGCCCTGTTCTACGCGGCCGACGACATCGACG
>JBJTXX010000334.1:0-5226 GCA_046082485.1 Actinomycetota bacterium | reverse complement strand
GGCGGCGCCTTGGCTCCGGCGCTCGGCGCCAGTGCGCCGATGTTCGCCGCTGCGGGTGCCCCCGCCGCCTTCGCCAGCGCGGCGTCGGTGGCAATCACGGGTGTCGTGCTCAGTGTCGAGCAGTTCGGCGCGGGCGTGCTGGTGCCGGCGCTGATCGTGGGCTTGTTCGCCCGCATTGCGGCGGGACGACCGGGTCTCTACGTCGCCCACTGACGCAGGCGACCAAGCACCCGCCTATCGCGGCGCGGCCGCCAGCAGGTGCAGTTCGTCGTGCGCCAACGTGGCCCCGGCCAACGCGGTGATCTGCGCCGGCCCCTCGTAGTGCGGCGCCACCTCCACCAGGTCGGCACCCACGATCGGCAGGCCGGCCAGCCTGAACAGGATGCTGCGCAACTGGGCCGTCGTCAGACCGCCGATCACCGGTGTGCCGGTCGCCGGGGCGAACGCCGGGTCGAGCGAGTCGATGTCGATGGTGAGGTAGATGGGCAGGCCGACCGCCAGTTCACGGATGGCCTGCACCACGCCGTTCACCCCCATCTCGAGGAAGGCGTTCATGTCGAAGACGTTGAAGCCCATCGTGTCGTTCGGCGTGCGCATGCCCACCTGCACGGAACGCGCAGGATCGATCAGCCCCTCGCGGGCGGCCTTCAGGAACATCATCCCGTGGTGCAACGGAGCCGACTCGTCGTACTCCCACGTGTCGCAGTGGGCATCGAAGTGCACCAGTGCCATCTGCCCGTGGTGTTCGTGGTGGGCGCGCAGCAGCGGCAGGGACACCAGGTGGTCGCCGCCCAGCGACACCACACGGGTGCCAGCCTGCAGCAGGCGGCTCACCGTTCGCTGGGTGCTGTCGAGCATCTCGTCGGTGGTGCCCGGGTGGAACATCACGTCGCCGGCATCGACGGACCGCCCGCCGCCCATCGAATCCTCCGACCACGGCCACAACTCATCGGCGAACTCGCCCGACAACGTCGACTGTTCACGGATCGCACGGGGGCCGAACCGAGAGCCCGGACGGTTGGTCACGCCGAGGTCGTAGGGCACGCCGATGACCGCGTAGTCGGCCACCTCACCGGGTTGCATGCGTGGTAGGCGGGCGAAGGTGCAGTCACCCGCCCACGTCATCCCGAAGTTCTGCGGTTGCGGTTCGCGGTCGGTCACGGCCGCGAAACTACTGGCCGAGCGCCACCAGTCTTGCGACCGCATCGGGCGCCATCAGGTCGACCACCGCCGCCAAGGGTCTGCCCGGCCCGGTGACCGCATCGAGCGCACGGCCACCCGACGGCCCCGCCGGCAAGCCGACGGTGAGCACCGCGAACGCGGCATCGGGTTCGGCCTCGTGCGCAACCGACGCCTTGGCGATGGCCCGCCACACCAGGTCGATGCGCTGTGCGCCCGGGCGATTGCTGGTGCGCCCGCCCACGACCTCGAAGTACCAGCGGCGGCCGCCGCCGTCGACGGCCGTCAGCGTGGGCTCCACGCCGGGCACCAACCGTGCGTCGCCGCTCACCGCGGTGAACCCGGCCGATTCCAGCAGCGCCACCGCAACGTCCTTTGCTGCCCAACCCGTGGCGACAGGGTCCGCGTCACGCGCCTCGGTCGCCGTCAGTCGCACCTGCGGTCGGGGCACCTCGGCCTGCACCCGTCGGGTGGCCGCCGCGGCGTAGCCCGCTTCGGTGTCGTAGCCCACGAAGTGCCGGCCGGTGCGCACCGCCGCCACCGCCGTGCTGCCGGAGCCCATGAAGGGGTCGAGCACCAACTCACCCTCATAGGTGTTCATGTGGATCAGCCGCTCGGGCAGTGCCACCGGGAACGGCGCGGGGTGACCCACCCGCGACGCACTCTCGGGCGGTATCTCCCACACGTCGACCGTGCTCTCCATGAACTCGTCACGGCTCATCGTGCTGACCGAGGGCAGCCCGCGCCGGGCGCGGGTGCGGGCGTCGAGCGCTCGGTCGAAGCGCCCCTTGGAGGCGATCACCACGCGCTCGGTGAGGTCGCGCAGCACCGGGTTCCCCGGCCGCTGGAAACTGCCCCAGGCGCAGTTGCCGGCAGCGCCACGCTGCTTCACCCACACCACCTCGCCACGCAGCAGCAGGCGCAGTTCGTCCTGCAGGATGGCGGTGACGTCGGCGGCCAGGGACCGGTAGGGGCGGCGGCCGAGGTTCGCCACGTTCACGGCGATGCGGCCACCCGGTTGCAGGACACGGGCGCACTCACGGAACACGTCGGTGAGCATCTGCAGGTACTCCACGTAGGTGGCGGGAACGTGCCCTTCCCCCAACGCCTCCTCGTAGGCCTTGCCGGCGAAATACGGCGGCGAGGTCACCACCAGCGCCACCGAGTTGCTGGCCACGTCGCGCATGTCGCGCGCATCGCCCACCACGATGCGGTCGAGGAACGACGGCTCGGTGATCGTCTCGTCGTCGCTCACGACCGGCGCCTGGAAGCGCTCGTAGAACGCCGTCGAGTCGTGGCCCTCGCGCCGGCCCACACCGAACGCCGACGTCTTCGTGCCACCACGCCGGCGACCGACGTCGGTCATGCAGGGTTCTCCTGCGCGGCCGCTCGTTGCATGCGTGCGACCGGGGCGTCGCGCATCTCCGGATGGGTGAGGATCCAGAAGCGGTCGGAGGTGATCGCGTCGGCCACCTGCGCGGCGATGTCGTCGGGGTCGACCCCGGTCTCCACACCCTGCGTAAGGAGATCCTCGATCATCTTCCCCACCGGGTTGCCCGTTGCCGGCGGCGGAGCACCCAACCTGTCCTGCCACTGCTGGCCGACCATCAGGTTCGTACGCACGAAACCCGGGCACAACACGCTGCAACCGACGGGTGATCCCGTGTTCTTCAACTCCAGGAACAGGCCCTCGCTGATGGCCACCACGGCGTGCTTCGATGCGTTGTACGCAGCGGCACCGGGCAGCGCCACCAGGCCTGCCATCGACGCCGTGTTCACGATGTGCCCCTCGCCCTGATCGGTCATGATCGGAAGGAATGCCCGGATGCCGTGCACCACGCCGTAGACGTTGATGCCCATCACCCATTCCCAGGCGCTCATCGGCCCGGCCCACGGGTCGCCCGTGCCCGCCACACCCGCGTTGTTGCACAGCACGTGGGCGGCACCGAACCGTTCCAGCGTGGCCTGCGCCAACTCGTGCACGCTGGGCTCGAGCGAGGTGTCGCACAGCACGGGCAGCACCTCGGTGCCGCGCTCGGCCAGTTCGGCCTCCACCATGCGCATCGACGTCTCGTTCACGTCGGCGAGCACGACCTTCATACCCTCGGCAGCGAACCGGTGGGCCAGTGCCCGCCCGATGCCGCTGCCGCCGCCGGTGATGACGGCCACCTTCCCAGCCAGATGCTCCACGCGGCAACGTTACGCGAGGGGGCGCGCGTGCCGCGCGATACCGCGAGCCGGTAGGGTTGCGGGCGAAGGGGAGTATCCCTGTGCGGTTGCGTCGTCATCACGGCCCTCGGGCCCGGCGCACCGGTCCGCTCTGCGGGCGGGAGAGACCTTCGACACGAACTCCGTTCCCGTCGAAAGGTCCTCCGTCATGTCCGAGCGTCGTCTGCATTCCCCCGTCGAGTGGTTCCGCTGGATCGGCCGCAACGCCAAGCGCATCGCCGTGTTCGTCGCCGGCGTCGCCGTGTTGCTGGCCGGGGTCGCGATGCTCGTGCTGCCCGGGCCGGGTCTGGTGGTGATCATCCTCGGTCTGGCCATCCTGGCCACCGAGTTCGCGTGGGCCGAGCGAGCCCTCGACAAGGCCAAGGCAAAGGCGAAGGCCGCCACCGACAAGGTGAAGCAGGTCGCCGGCCGCTCCTGACGAACTGCAACCCCGCCCCACCCCGCGAGGATGTCGCGCCCCTTTTCGTCGTGCGTTCGACAGAAGGGCGCGACATCCTCGGGAAGATCGGGGGACGGGAGGGGATGGGGCAGGACGGGATAGGCGCGCAGGGTCGGGGGTAGGGTTGGCCACTATGGCGCACCGCTACCTGTGGACTCCCCTGCAACTGGGCCCGGTCAGCACGCGCAACCGCATCGTGTTCAGCGCGCACCTCACGAACTACGCCCGTGACGGCAAGCCCACCGAGCAGCACGCCGCCTACTACGCCGCCCGAGCGGCAGGTGGGGCAGGGCTGATCATCACCGAGGAACACAGCACCCACCCCACCGACTGGCCGTACGAGAAGCTGATCCACGGCTTCCACCGCGACGTCATCCCCGGCTATCGGGCCATCACCGAGGCCGTACACCGGCACCGGGTGCCGATCTTCGCCCAGATCAACCACAACGGCGGGCAAGCCAGCAGCATGTACTCGCGGCTGCCGGTGTGGGCACCCAGCGCGGTGGCCGACCCACTGTTCCGCGAGGTGCCCAAAGCCGTCACCCACGCCGAGATCGACGAGATCGTGGCCGGCTACGCGTTGGTGGCCGAGCATTGCGCCGAGGGCGGCTTCGACGGCATCGAACTGCAGTGCAGCCACAGCAGCATCGTGCGCGGGTTCCTGTCGCCCGCCACCAACCACCGCACCGACGAATACGGCGGCAGCATCGAGAACCGGGCACGACTCTTGGTACGCATCGTCGCAGCCGTGCGCAAGGTGATCGGCAACCGACTCGCCCTCGGCGTGCGCATCTGCGGCGACGAACTGATCGAGGGCGGCACCACCATCGACGACGCAGTGCGCATCGCCCAGATCGCCGAGGCCACCGGTCAGGTCGACTACATCAACACCTCGATCGGCGTGGCGACCGCCTCGTTGTTCATGATCGAGGCGTCGATGCACATTCCGCCCGGCTACTCCATGTTCATCCCCTCGGCGATCCGGGAGGCCGTGGACCTGCCCGTGGTCGGCGTCGGACGGTTCAAGGACCCGCTGCAGGCGGAACGTGCCCTGTCCGAGGGTCAGTGCGACCTGGTGGGGGTCGTACGCGGCCAGATCGCGGATCCGGAGTTCGTCGCCAAGGCCCGGGCGGGCTACACCGACGACACCCGGCTCTGCCTGTCGTGCAACCAGGAGTGCGTCGGCCGGATGGGCCTGAACCGCTGGCTGGGCTGCATCGAGAACCCGGCTGCCGGCCGCGAGTCCCTCGGCGATGGCCCGCTCCGCCTGCAGCGGATCCTTGAAGCGTCCGACGCCCACCACCGGGAGGTCGATCGCCTTGCGGAACGCCGACGGGATGAACAGTGCGTACCCGGGTGGGATGTGCATGCTCGCCTCG
>JBJTXX010000333.1:0-5602 GCA_046082485.1 Actinomycetota bacterium | reverse complement strand
GCCCGATGCCGTGCTGGCCTGTGGCACCGACCGCGGCAACGAGGTGATGGCTCAGGCTGCCGCCCGCCTCGACCTGCCGATGGTGGCGAACTGCGCCGAGCTGACGCCCGGCGACACCTGGCAGATCGTGCGCGTCCGCTGGGGTGGCTCGCTGCTGGAGCAGTGCACACTCGCTGCCGCCACGAAGCTGGTGACCGTCGGTCATCACGTGTTCGAGGCTGCCGAGGCGCCCGCTGCGGGTGCCGTGCAGACGCTGGCCGTCGATCTCGACGCATCGCTGGCCCGCACCGTCGTGGCCGAGCGCGTCGAGCGCGCCGCCGGTGTCACGCTCGCCACCGCACCGTTGGTGGTCGGCGGCGGCCGCGGCGTGGGTTCGGCCGAGAACTTCGCCCCGCTCGAGGAACTTGCCGGCGTGCTCGGCGGAGTGGTGGGCTGCAGCCGTGCAGTGACCAACAACGGGTGGCGCCTCCACACCGACCAGGTCGGCCAGACCGGCACCCGCATCGCGCCCGACCTGTACATGGCGTGTGGCATCAGCGGGGCCATCCAGCACTGGGTGGGCGCCATGGCGTCGAAGAAGATCCTCGCGATCAACACCGACCCCGAGGCCAACATGGTGACGAAGGCGGACTACGCCGTGATCGGCGACCTGCACAAGGTGGTGCCTGCCATCACTGCCGAGGTGCGCAGGCGCAAGGGCTAGGGTCGGCGGGATGGCCAGAATGCCCCCGCCGTCTCCGTTCCCGCCGCCGCCTTCAATTCATTCAGAACATAAGTAGGATGTGTTGACATGAGCAGCCTGCCCCCGCCGTCTCCGTCCCCGCCGCCGCCTCCACCGGCTCCGCCCAAACGGCGTCCCGTGGCGTTGATCGTCGCAGGCGTTGCGGTCGTTGTCGCTGCCGCGGTGATCGGTGGGCTGCTGCTGTTGCGCGGTGGCAACGACGACGAGGCGACGACGACGACCACCACGGTGTCGACGACCACCACGGCCGAGGTGACGACGACTGTTGCCGAGACGCTCGTGATCACCGTGCCCGAGACCGCGGAGACGCTTGCCCCCGTGCCCGGGCCCGTTCCCGGGCCGGGCGAGGTGGTGGTCACCGACGACACGGGTTTGTTCCAGGTGCTGGCCCCCGACACGTTCGAGGTCAACACCGCTCCGCTCGACATCGACGGGGTGTCGGTAGCCTCGGTGACCTCTGCGGGCAACCTCGGGGACTTCGATGCGGGCTACGACGAGACCGGCTACGCGGTGATGGCGTTGCCGCCGGAGGTGGCCCCCGACTCGTCGGCAGCGATCACGATCTTGACCGACCAACTCACCGGCGACTGCCAGTTCCCGCAGGAGATGCCCGACCTCGACACGGCGATCGGCCCGGCGCGCCACCTGATCGCTCAGGGTTGCGGGCCGAACAACGCCACAGCGGTCGTGCTGGCCATCGACGAGACGAACTCGGGGTTCGTGTTCGTCGTGGTGGCGCAGGGCCCTGCAGGCGCCGATGAGGTGACCGTGCTCGCCCAGTCCGTGCTGGAGAGCATCTACATCAACTGAGTTGCTGGCGCTGCCAAGCGGCGGTGTCGGCGATGTTGTTGAACGTGAACATGTGGATGCCCTCGATGCTCAACTCGTCGGCCACCCTCGCCAGCGGTGACAGGAACTTCACCGGGTTGTAGCCGCCGGGCCGCAGCAGTCGGCCGATGGCGCCGGTGTTCTTCTTCAGGAAGCGCACGCTGGAACCGATGTCGAGCTTGGTCGACAGCGAGATCAGCTTCATCCGGTCGATCACGCCGGGGGCGCCGATGTGCACCGGCAACTTGAAGCCCGCAGCACGCTCGTCGCGCAGCCATTGGATCCATTGCTTGGTGTCGAAGTGCATCTGCGTGGAGGCGAATCCGGGAATGCCGGCCTCGGCCAGCAGTGCCTGCTTGGCGTGCAGTGCCTCGTGCACCACCGGCTTGGGGATCAGCGCGTGGCCATCGGGGTAGGCGGTGATGCCGATCTTCGACAGGCCGTGGTCAGTGGCCAGGAAGTCGCGCAGGAACGCCACCACGCCGTCGTACTTGCCGACGGGTTCCGGGGCGTCGCCGGCCACGAGGAAGACCTCGCTGATGCCGTTGTCGCGGCAGAACGACGCGAGGTCCTTCACTGCCTGCTCGTCCTTGGTGAGCCGTGCCGAGAAGTGCGGCACCGACATGTGGCCGAGGCCGATGATGCGGCGGGTGAGATCGAGCGTCGTCTGCTGGCCCTTGGCGAAGCTGCACGTCACCGAGACCGAGGCGCCCGAGGGGATGTGCTCGAGCTGGTTCTCGAGGTTCTTGAGCGGGATGACCTCGTAGCGGGCATCGGCGATGAGGGAACGGAGGTTGGTCATGGCCTTCCTTGGTTCAGGCGAACTCGTCGGGGAGTTCGGCCTTGCGTCGTGCGACGAAGTCGAGCATGGCCTCGTCGATGGCGGGGTCGAGCGCCGGTGCCTCGTAGTCGGCGAGGCGGCGCTTCCAGAGGGCGTTGGCGCGTTGGGCAGCATCGAGACCGCCCTCCTCGCTCCACTGCTCGAAGCTCGAGTTGTCGGAGGTGTCGCTGCGGTAGAACGCGGTCTCGAAGTTGGCGAGCGTGTGCGACGTGCCGAGGAAGTGGTTGCCGGGTGGGTTGGCACGCAGCGCGTCGAGTGCCAGGCCGTTCTCGCTCACGTCGAGGCCGCGCACGAACGTGTGCATCATGCCCAACTGGTCGCAGTCGAGCACGAACTTCTCGTAACCGATGGCCAGGCCACCCTCCAGCCAGCCGGCCGCGTGCAGCACGAAGTTCACGCCACCCAGCACGGTGGGCTGCAGCGTGTTCGCACTCTCGTAGGCGGCCTGCGCATCGGGCAGCTTCGAGGCGGTCAGCGAACCACCCGAACGGAACGGCACGCCGAGGCGTCGGGCGAGGGCGCCCACGGTGTACAGCACCAGGGCAGGCTCGGGTGTGCCGAACGTGGGTGCGCCGCTCTGCATGCTCACGCTGCTGGCGAACGATCCGAACACGACCGGTGCACCCGGGCGCACGATCTGGGTGAACGTCATGCCGGCCAGCGCCTCGGCGAGGGTCTGCACGGCAACGCCGGCGCTGGTGCTGGGCGCCATGGCCCCGGCGAGGATGAACGGGGTGATGATGCACGCTTGGTTGTTCTCGGCGTAGACCTGTGCCGCAGCCAGCATCGTGCCGTCCCAGACGAGGGGCGACGACGCGTTGATGAGGCTGGTCATCACGGTGCGGTCCTGCAGGTCACCGCCGAAGCCGATGCGGGCGAGATCCACGCTGTCCTGGGCGCGGGAGCCAGCCGTGACCGACCCCATGAAGGGCTTGTCGCTGTACTTGAGATGTGAGTACACCATGTCGAGGTGGCGCTTGCTGACGGGCACGTCGACGGGCTCGCACACCGTGCCGCCCGAGTGGTGCAGCCACGGCGACGAATACGCGAGCTTCACGAAGTTCTGGAAATCGGTGAGCGTGGCGTAACGGCGACCGTTGTCGAGGTCGTGCACGAACGGCGAGCCGTAGTTCGGGGAGAACACCGTGTGGTTGGCGCCGATCACCACGCTGCTGGCGGGGTTGCGGCCGTGCTGCACGTAGGTTGCCGGCGCGTTCTTGGAGACGATCTCGCGGCACATGCCACGAGGGAAGCGCACGCGGGTGCCCTCGACCATCGCCCCGGCGGCGGCGAACATCGGCAGCGCCTCGGGGAAGTCGCGGATCTCGACGCCGACTTCCTCCAGCACGGTGTCGGCGGTGTGCTCGATGGTTGCCAGTGATTCCTCGGAGAGGATCTCGAACGGCTGCATCGTTCGGGTGAGGTACGGCACGCGTTCAATGACCGTCGCGGCGCGCATCGCTGCCCGGCCGGCCCTGCCTCCGCTGCGGCGACCCTGGGTCTCGCTCATCATGTCTCCTTGTCGCCGCGGGCTCGTCGCCGGCGGCCGTTTCGGTCGGAACTGCCCTCGGTGCGTGCGGGCAACTGCACGACCTCGGAGAGATGGGGCGATGGCGCCGAGGCGTGGGGGAACGCCATCGCCGCCACGAACTGCGACTGGAACTCGGGCTCGGTGGCCGTCTCGATCTTGGTCACGGTGCGCACAGCGGCCTCCATCTCGCGACGCGCTGCCACGCTGAGCAGCGCACGCACCGCGCCGGCACCTGCACTGTTGCCCACCGACCGCACCTGCGGCACCGGGCAGTCGGGCACCAGACCCAGCACGAGCGCATAGACCGGATCGATGTGGCTGCCGAAGGCGCCGGCCAGACGGATGTCGTGCAGTTCGGTGAGGCCGGCGTGCTGCATCAGCAGTTCGATGCCGGCCCGCAGCGCCGCCTTCGCCAACTGGATGGCGCGTACGTCGTTCTGGGTGATGCACAGCCGCACACCGTCGGCCTCGTGCACCACGAAACTGAAGGTGCGGCCGTCCTCGATCACGTGGGGGCCGGGCTGCACCACGCCGTCCTGGTCGATGATGCCGGCGAGGTACATCTCGGCGACGACCTCGATGATGCCCGAGCCGCAGATGCCCGAGATGTCGAGCGAGGCGACCGACTCGGCGAAGCCTGGGTCATCGCTCCAGAGGTCGCTGCCGATCACCTTGAAGCGTGGGGCATGGCTGTCGCGGTCGATGCGCACCCGCTCGATGGCGCCGGCGGTGGCGCGCTGGCCGCAACTCAACTGGGCGCCCTCGAAGGCCGGCCCGGTGGGGCTGCTGGCGGCGAACTGGCGACTGCGGTCGCCCAGCACGATCTCGGCGTTGGTGCCCACGTCGACCAGCAGTTGCACGGTGTCGGAGCGGTGTGGGCCTTCCGACAGGATCACGGCCGCCGTGTCGGCGCCGACGTGCCCGGCGATGCAGGGCGCCAGGTACACCTGAGCGTTCGGGCAGTCGAGGTCGAACAGCGCTGCCCGCACGGTGATGGCCTCGGCGGTGGCGAGGGTGAAGGGCGCCTGACCGAGGGGAGTTGGGTCGATGCCGGCGACGATGTGGTGCATGATCGGGTTGCCGACGAGCACGATCTCGAGCACCTCGTGCCGCTGGGCCCCGGCCTGGTCGCAGAGTTCGCCGACCAGTTCGTCGAGTGCGCTGCGGATCGCCTCGGTCAGCTGACGCTCGCCGCCCGGGTTCATCATCACGTACGACACCCGGCTCATGAGGTCCTCGCCGAAGCGGATCTGCGGGTTCATCCGTCCCGTCGATGACAGCACCTCACCGGTCGCGAGGTCGCACAGGTGGCCGGCCACGGTGGTGCTGCCGATGTCGACCGCCACTCCGCACGCCCTGTCGACGAAGCCGGGCCAGGCGGCCACGACGGCGTCTCCGCGCACCGCGACGGTGGCGGCGCGATCCTGCCCGGAGAAGGCCCGGTGCACCTGCTGCAGGGCCTGCAGTTCGAGGTGGGTCACCTGTCGACCATGGGTGGTGGCGAGTTCGGCCACCACCAGGTCGGTCATGCTCTCGGCGTCGCCCAGCACTGACGGGGGCAGTTCGATGTAGGCGAGGTGCACCGCCGGGTCGAGCTTGATGCCGGTGAGGTCGAGGCTCTGGCGCACCACGGGGCGGTGCACCTGGCTCTCGGGCGGCA
>JBJTXX010000332.1:0-3641 GCA_046082485.1 Actinomycetota bacterium | reverse complement strand
CAAATGTGTGCGACCGCCGCGACCTTGGCGGCCTTCGAAGTTGCGGTTGCTGGTGCTGGCAGCGCGCTCGCCGGGGGCGAGCTTGTCGGGGTTCATGGCCAGGCACATGCTGCAGCCGGGCTCGCGCCAGTCGGCCCCGGCGGCACGGAACACCTCGTGCAGGCCCTCGGCCTCGGCCTGGGCCTTCACCACGTGACTGCCGGGCACCACCATCACGCGGGGCACGGTGACCGTGCGGCCCTGCATGACGGCAGCGGCGGCACGCAGGTCCTCGATGCGACTGTTGGTGCAGGAACCGATGAAGACCGTGTCGACCTTCACGTCGCGGATTCGGGTTCCGCCCTCGAGGCCCATGTACTCGAGCGCACGTGCCACGGTGTCGCGGGTGGTGGGGTCGTCGAACTGGTCGGGCGAGGGAACGACGTCGTCGATCGAGGCGACCTGACCGGGGTTGGTGCCCCACGACACCTGCGGACGCAGGGTGGCGGCGTCGATGACGACCTCCTTGTCGAACACCGCGCCGTCGTCGGTGACGAGCGTGCGCCAGTCGGCGACCGCGGCCTCCCACTGCTGGCCGGCGGGCGCATGCGTGCGGCCCTTCAGATACTCGAACGTGGTGTCGTCGGGAGCAACCAGACCAGCCTTCGCACCGGCCTCGATGCTCATGTTGCACAGCGTCATGCGGCCCTCCATCGAGAGCGCCCGGATGGCCGAGCCGCGGTACTCGATGACGTGGCCGATACCGCCGCCGGTGCCGATGCGGCCGATGATGGCGAGGATGATGTCCTTCGCCGTGACGTCGGCCGGCGCCTCGCCCTCGACCGTGACGGCCATCCACCTCGGACGCGACTGGGGCAGCGTCTGCGTGGCCAGCACGTGCTCGACCTCGCTGGTGCCGATGCCGAACGCCAGGGCGCCGAAGGCTCCGTGAGTGGCGGTGTGGCTGTCGCCGCACACCACGGTCATCCCCGGCAGCGTGCGGCCCTGCTCGGGGGCGATGACGTGCACGATGCCCTGGCCGGGGTTGCCCATCGGGAAGTTGATGATGCCGAACTCGGCCGTGTTCTGCCGCAGCACCTCCACCTGGCGGGCCGAGACCGGGTCGGCGATCGGTTGGTCGATGTCGGCCGTGGGCACGTTGTGGTCCTCGGTGGCCACCGTGAGGTCGGGCCGGCGCACGGTGCGGCCGCTCATTCGCAGGCCGTCGAAGGCCTGGGGACTGGTGACCTCGTGCACGAGGTGCAGGTCGATGTACAGCAGGTCGGGCTCGTCGGTGCCGGAGTGGACCACGTGGCGGTCCCACACCTTCTGGGCGAGTGTTCTCGGGGAGGTCATCGGTTTCTCACATTCTGAGATAGCATTCCCAAACGTGGACAGCATATCGGGCGTTGGCGTGATCGACAAGGGCGTGGCCATCCTCGACGCGCTCGCCGATGGCCCACTCGACCTGATCGGGCTGCAGGTCGCCACCGGCCTGCCCCGTGCCACGGCCCACCGTCTGGTGGTGGCGCTGGAGACGCATCACCTCGTGCGGCGCGACCCTGCTGGTCGCTTCTGCCTGGGGTTCGAACTGATACGGCTCGGCCGCGCGGCAGCCGACGAGTTCCCGCTCGCCGAGCTGGCGACGCCTGCACTGGTGGCGCTGCGCGACCTCACCGGTGAGAGCGTGCAGCTGTTCGTGCGCGAACACGACACCCGGCGCTGCGTGGTGTCGCTGCAGTCCAGCCACGCGTTGCAGTGGCTGGTGCCGGTTGGTGCCGTGCTGCCGCTGGGCGTCGGCTCGGCCGGCAAGGTACTGGGCGACGCCCGGCAGAGCCGCGCCGAGAGCGTGGAGGAACGCGAGAAGGGCGTGGCATCGGTGAGCGCCGCGGTGGTCGACCGAACGGGAGCCACGATCGCCGCCGTGAGCATCAGCGGCCCCGTCGAGCGCCTGACCCGCTCGCCTGGTCGCAAGTTCGGGACTGCCGTTGCCGAGGCGGCGCAGCAGGTGTCGGCGGCGATCACGCGTTGACGCCGGCCGTTGTCGGCCGGCCGACCTGGACGGGACTGCCGAAATCGCATGCCCGAGGTGCCCACTGCGGCATGCCTGCACCAAACGACCCGACCTCGTTCTCCCTGTTGCTCGCCCGATGGCTCGACCGTCGCCTCGACGACGCCGCCGCCGGTCTCTTCGCCGCACCGCGCTGGTACGGGCTGGAGATCCTCGATGCCGAGGCCCTGGTGCTGGGGCGCCCCGAGGCGGTGAGGGCCGTCTACCTGGGTGACTGCGCGTTCGACGCCATGCAGGCGCACGACCGGTTCGACGCCCTGGGGCATGCTCGCCACCGGTGGCTGCTGGTGGGCCAGCACCAGCCGAGGCCGGGTGCGTGGTCACCCCGTCGCCGCGCCCGCACCGTCGAGGTGACGATGGGCATGCACACTGCGGGGGTGGCCCGGTTCGAGGGAGATGGTCAGTTGCTGGAGTTCCCGCCGGCCGCCTGAGCCAGCCACGGCTGCTCGCGCTCGGCCAGTGGGGTGCTGGGGCCGCCGCGCACGAAGGGCCACAGTTCCTCGGCCATGCGGCGGTAGTTCCCCGTCGCTCGCAACTCTCCGAGCAGCGCGTAGAGCCCGAGGTTGATGCGCTGGATGAACACGAAGGCCTTCGGCACGGTCGCGTACTGGGCGATGGGACTGGAGCGGTCGAAGGTGTGCCGCACGATGCGACTCGAGTACTCACTGCTCCAGGTGACCGGGCGATCCTCGCGCACGCTCTCGTAGAACTGGCTGAAGTACTCGCCCACCTCGTCGTCGGGTGCAGGGCAACCCTCTCGCAGCATGCCGGCGTGCTCGAGGATGATTCGGAACCCGACGATGTCGTGGTCGTAGGCCGCCGCCTTCACCATCCCGATGAACGTGGTCATCTCCTCGTCGGAGAAGTGCTTCACGAGACCGAAGTCGAGGAACGTCACCCGGCCGCCGGGGTGGAACAGGTAGTTCCCGGGGTGCGGGTCGCCGTTGAAGGCATGCATGCCGTAGAGGCTGCGGAACACGAAGCGGAACAGCGTCTCGCCCACGAGGTCGCGTTCGTCCTGCGACCACCGCAGCATCTCGGCCCACGTGGCGCCGTCGACCAGTTCGGTGGTCAGCACCCTGCTGCCGCACAGGTGCGGCAGCACCTCGGGCACGTGGATGAACGGGTGCCCGCGGTAGAAGTCGGCGAACAGTTGCTGGTTGCGTGCCTCGAGCCGGTAGTCGAGTTCCTCGGTGAGGCGTTCCTTGATCTCGGCCACCATGTCGTCGGGGTTCAACCCGCCGAAACCCTGCTTCAGCAGCGCGCCCAGCAGGTCGGCGTTGCTGAGGTCGGCAGCGATGGAGTCGCCCACGCCTGGGTACTGCACCTTCACGGCGACCGCCCGCTCCTGATTGGTGACCGGGTCGAGCACGACCGCGCGGTGCACCTGGCCGATGCTGGCCGACGCCAGCGGCACCGGATCCCATTCGACGAACAGCCGCTCGGGCGGTGCGCCGAGTTCGCGTTCGATCACCTCGGCGGCGAGAGCGGCGCTCATCGGGGGCGCGTTGTTCTGCAGTTGGGCGAGCGCTTCGCGCAGAGGTGCGGGCAGGCCTTCGTCGATGTAGCTGGCCATCTGGCCCAACTTCAT
>JBJTXX010000331.1:0-8121 GCA_046082485.1 Actinomycetota bacterium | reverse complement strand
CTCTGGATCCACCGTTTCCTTGTCGCGATTGTGTGGGTGCGCGACGTGTCCGTCCGCGAGGGCGTGGGCTCGGGTGACGTGATGTACGGATTCGACGACCTGCCCCAGCACGCTGCCCGTCTCGCCAATGTCGGATTCAATGAGGGCAGGCCATGGCCGCTCGACGAGGCGGTGCTGTCCCGCACCCTGAGCATGAAAGCGACCTTCCAATGAGTTCCATCGCATCGGTGAGGGCAACGGCGGTGAACGTGCCGATGGTGGCGCCCTATCGCTTCTCGTTCGGCCGACTCGCGGCGTTCACCACCACGATCGTGGAGGTCACCGACACCGACGGCGTCACCGGTCTTGGCGAGTCGCCGCACGGTGACCAGGTCGCGATGGTCGAACGACTGGGTTCCCGGCTGGTGGGCCTGGCGCCGGATGCGCTCAACGAGGCGGAGGGCAGGTGCGTCGCCAGAACCGGCTTCAGCCTCTGGGACGACGCCGCAGCCGAGCGGCGTGCGTTCGGGGCGATCGAGATGGCGATGTGGGACCTTCGTGCCCGGCGTGCCGGGGTGCCGTTGTGTGACCTGCTCGGTGGCAGGGTGCGCGATGAGGTGGCCTTCACCGAGTACTTCGCCCTGCGCGAGGGGGCGGAGGAAACTCCGGCCGATGTCGTCGACTACTGCGTGCGTATGGCCGCCGAGTTCGAGGCGCCTGCCTTCGAGGGCAAGCTCGGCGTGCTGCGGGTCGAGGACGAGTTGAAGATGGTCGGCGACCTCGTGCGCGAACTCGGCGCCGGTCGGTTGCAGCGGCTCGACGCGAACGGCGCGTACACCGTGGCGACCGCACGCATGGTGTGCCGCCGGCTGGCGGACCTCGGCGTGGGCTGGCTCGAGGACCCGTGCCGCACGCTCGACGAGATGGCGCGGGTGAGGGCCGATGGCGTCGCTGTCAGTTTCAGCACCCACGAAGCAGCGCTGGTGCGCGCCGCCCGCAGCGGCGTGCCCGACGGCATCTGTGTCGACATCGCCGAACTCGGCGGGTACCGCCGGGCACAGGACTTCCTTCGGGCCTGCGATGCGCTGGGCATCGACTTCTGGTGCTACTCGGGCGACGCAGGGGTGATGACGGCGGCCTATCTGCACCTCACTGCGGCCGAGCCGAGCATGATCCGTCCGCATCAGTCGTTGTTCCGCTTCACCGCCGACGTGGCGGTCGAGCAGGGGCACTTCTCGCCACGTGGTGGCGTGCTGGCCGTGCCCACGGAGCCCGGACTCGGCGTCACGCTCGACGAGTCGGCCGTCGCGCGCATGGCGCAGGCCTACCGGCACCACGGCGGCATGGAGGCATGGTCGAACGGGTACCGCAGCGACTACCGTCGGGTCTGAGCAGAGAGGGAGGATTGCCGGTGCCGGGCAGGAACAAGTCGACGGAGTGGCCCACGGTGCTGCTGCTCGCGTGCTTCTTCGCTGCATGGCTCGGTGTGGTGCTGGCACATCGCCACATCCCGTGGCCGCTGCAGGTCGCTGCGCTGGTGTACCTGGGTGGTCTGTGGATGTCGCTCGGCCACGAACTGCTGCACGGACACCCGACGCGGTGGAACTGGGTGAACACCGGCATCGGCTGGATGCCGCTGGCGCTGTGGCTGCCGTTCGGCCGCTACAAGACCTTGCACGTGCAACACCACCGCTCCGACCTCACCCATCCGGTCGACGACCCTGAATCGTTCTACCTGTTGCCCGAGACCTGGCAGCAGGCCTCGCCCTTGCGTCGCCGCTGGCACGTGTTCCTTCGCACGATGGCGGGTCGGTTCACGCTCGGCATTCCCCGCGGCATCCTGCGCTTCTGGTGGAGTGAGGTCCGCGGCATCGGCCGGCCGGGCGTGGCTCGCCAGTGGATGGTGCACCTTGTGGTGGCGGCGGCATTCGGCTGGTTGCTGTTCGGCGTCGTGGGCATGAACCCCTGGGTGTACGTGTTCGGGTTCTGTCTCGGCGGTTACGCATGCACGAACCTGCGATCGTTCGCCGAGCACAACGCGGTGGCGACGGGCACCCGTAGCGCGGTGGTGAAGGCGGGCCCCGTGATGGCACTGCTGTTCCTGAACAACAACCTGCACCACACCCACCACGCGGACCCGGACCTCGCGTGGTACCGCATCCCGGCGAGGCACCGCGAACTCGGCTCCGACGAGGTGGCCGCGGCCGGCGCCGGGCTCTACGAGGGCGGGTATCTGCAGTTGGCACGGATGTACATGTTCCGGCCCTTCGGTCGGCCCGAGCACCCGCTGTCGCCACGATGATCGCCTCGCTGGGGATGTATCCGTTCGCGCACCTGCGCGAGGCGTACGACCGGTTGTGGCAGGCGGTGCACCAACGCCTGCCCGGGTCGCCCGAGGCCCTGGCACACGACATCGACCTGCACTCGGCGTGGCACCACCCCGACCTGCTGGTGGGCCAGACCTGCGGTTGGCCGCTGGTCACCGAACTGGCCGAGGTGGTGGTGATCGGTGCGTTCGACGTGCGCGTGCCGTTCGCTGCCGGCGGGCGCTACCGGTCGGTGATCATCGGCAACAAGCCGGTCGCCATGGGGCTGCAGAACCTGGCCGCGGTGAACGGGTTCGGCAGCCTGAGCGGTTGGGTGAGTCTGTGCCACGCACTCGGCGGAGCGCCTGTGCGGGTCGTCGAGACCGGAGCGCACGCCGAGAGCGTGCGGGCGGTTGCCGAGGGGCGCGCCGAGGTCGCATCCATCGACTCGATGAGCTTCGAGTTCCTCGCCGACTCGCAGCCCGCCCTGGTCGGGCGGGTGCACGTCATCGGCCACGGACCCGTGGTCGGCAGCCTTCCGCTGGTGACGGCACCCGCGCACGCCGACCGCCTGGCGGACCTGCAAGCCGCCTTCAGCGGTGCGGTGGCCGACCCCGCCCTGGCATCGGCGCTCGAGGTGCTCAGGATCCGCGGGTTCGTGCCGTTCGACCGCTCGGACTACCTGCCGTTGCTGCAGATTCGGCCCCCATCGCGGCACTGAGAGCGCCGGCCTGCCCGGCCAGGCAGAGCCGTGCGTGCTGCAGGGCCTCGCCCGTCAGCCGGAACGTGGGCCCGACCACGCTGATGGCGCCCACCACCCGGCCGTCTGCGCCGAGCACCGGCGCCGACACGGCCGTGACCCCGGGTTCCACGGCATCGCTGCGTGTCACCACTCCGTCGCCGTCGACACGCCCTGCCAGCGCGGCACCGACGGCGGTCGCCCTTCGGGGCACCCGCTGGCCGAGCCAGCTGACGTGGCGGATCGCATGCGTGCCCGGCACCGCAGCGGTGTACACCGCAGTGCGCGAGTCGGCGACCTCGGCGAGGTAGGCGCTCTCACCGGTGGCCTCGGCGAGCGCGACCAGCGATGCCTCGGCGAGCCGCGTCAGGGTTGCCGCGCCCGACAGTGACCGGGCGATGCGCAGCAGTTCCGGTCCGGGCAGGAACCGGCCGTCGACGCCGCGGCTCGCGAAACCGGCTGACTCGAGGGACCGCAACTGGCGCAGCGCGGTGCTGGGAGTGAGGTCCACTGCGCGCGAGGCGTCGGCCAGGCTGATGCCGTCGGGGTGATCGGCGACGATCCGCAGCAGGGCGAGACCGCGATCGGTGGCTCGTGGCTGACCGTTGGCGACCATGTTTCGCAGTATGGCATGGGTTTGCGTACTATGAAATCCATGCAACCCGTACACGTGGTCGTCGAAGGTCGTGGGCTCACCATCGACGATGTGGTCGAAGTGGCCCGTCACGGTTCCAGCGTGTCGCTCGGCGACGTCGCCCGCGCCGAGATGGAGCGCAGCGCAGCGCTGGTCGATGGCTACGTGACGAGCGAGACCCCGGTCTATGGCGTCACCACCGGGTTCGGGTCGCTGGCCAACACGGTCATCCCGGCGGAACGCACGCACGAACTGCAGGTCGCACTCGTGCGCTCGCACGCCACCGGCATGGGGGAGCGTGTCGAGGCGGAGGTGTCCCGAGCCCTGTTGCTGCTGCGTGCGCGCAGCCTTGCGATGGGCCGCAGCGGGGCACGTCCGGAACTGGTCGACATGCAGTTGGCGATGCTCAACAACGGCATCACGCCCGTGGTGTACGAGTTCGGGTCGTTGGGTGCCAGCGGCGACCTCGCCCCGCTCAGTCACTGTGCGTTGGCGATGATCGGCGAGGGCGACGCGTGGACCGCCGAAGGCGGCACCCAGCCCGTCGCCGACGCGCTCGCGTGGGTGGGAATGCAACCGATCACCCTGCGGGCCAAGGAGGGTCTCGCGCTCATCAACGGCACCGATGGCATCCTCGGCATGCTGTGCTTCGCGCTGCGCGACCTCGGCCGCCTCGGTCGGCTCGCCGACGTCGTGGCCGCGATGAGCGTCGAGGGCCTGCTGGGCACGGATCGTGCATTCGCTGCCGACCTGCAGGCGCTGCGACCCCAGGTGGGGCAGGCCATCAGTGCCCGCAACCTCACCCGGTTGTTGGCCGGGTCGCCGATCGTCGCGAGCCACCGCGAGGGCGACTCGCGTGTGCAGGATGCCTATTCGTTGCGCTGCACGCCGCAGGTGCACGGCGCAGCGCTCGACACCATGGTTCACGCCCGCACGGTGGCCGAACGTGAACTCGACGCGGCGATCGACAACCCCATCATCCTGCCCGACGGCCGTGTGGAGAGTTGTGGCAACTTCCACGGGGCGCCGCTGGCGCTGGTCTGCGACTTCCTCGCGATCGCCGTCTCGGAACTCTGCGCGATCTCCGAACGCCGCACCGACCGCATGCTCGACAAGGCCCGCAGCCACGGGCTGCCGCCGTTCCTGGCCCCCGAGGCGGGCGTGAACAGCGGCATGATGATCGCCCACTACACGCAGGCGGCGATGGCGATGGAGGCCCAGCGTCTGGCGGTGCCGGCCAGCACGCAGAGCCTGCCCACCAGCGCGATGCAGGAGGACCACGTGTCGAACGGTTGGGCGGCGGCTCGCAAGTTGCGTCGGTCGGTCGACACGCTGCGCAAGGTGCTGGCGGTGGAACTGGTGTGTGCGGCGGCGGCCGTCGACCTTCGTGCCCCGCTGCAACCCGGGGCCGGAACCGCCGCAGCACTCGAGGTGTTGCGGCACCGGGTCTCAGGGCCGGGGCCGGACCGTTGGCTGTCGCCCGACCTGCGTGCCGCGGAGGCTGCGCTCGCCGACGGCAGTGTGCTGTCGGCCGTCGAATCGTCGATCGGTGAACTGGAGGTTCCCTGATGTCCGGACCCCGTGAAGTGCGCGCCCCGCGTGGCACGGAACTGAACACGCTCGGCTGGCCGCAGGAAGCGGCCTACCGGATGCTGCACAACAACCTCGACCCCGAGGTGGCCGAACGCCCCGACGACCTCGTGGTCTACAGCGGCACCGGGCGCGCCGCACGCAGTTGGGACGCGTTCGACGCGATGGCGCGCACGCTGCGCACCCTGAAGGCCGACGAGACGATGCTGGTCCAGTCCGGCAAGCCGGTGGGCGTGTTCCGCACACACGAGTGGGCGCCGCGTGTGCTGTTGGCCAACAGCAACCTCGTGCCCGAGTGGGGCAACTGGGGCGAATTCCGCCGCCTCGAGGCGATGGGCCTCACGATGTACGGCCAGATGACCGCGGGCTCGTGGATCTACATCGGCACACAGGGCATCCTGCAGGGCACGTACGAGTGCTTCGCCGAGATCGCCCGCCGCCGTTTCGGCGGCACCCTCGCCGGCACGATCACCCTCACCGGTGGTCTCGGCGGCATGGGCGGCGCCCAGCCCCTGGCCGTCACGATGAACGACGGTGTGGTGCTGTGCATCGACGTCGACCCGTGGCGCGTGCAGCGTCGCCTCGAGCACCGTTACCTCGACGAGATCGCCGACTCGGTGGAGGACGCGATCGCCCGCTGCGTGCGGGCGCGTGACGAGTGCCGCCGTCTGTCGGTGGGTCTCGTCGGCAACGCGGCGGAACTGTTCCCACAGTTGCTGGAGATGGACTTCCCGGCCGACATCGTGACCGACCAGACGAGCGCCCACGACCCGCTCAGCTACGTTCCCGTCGACCTCACCCCCGAGGCCACGGCCGAGATGGCTCGACAGAACCCGCAGGAACTCATCCGCCGCAGCCGCGAGAGCATGGCGCGGCACTGCCGGGCGATGGTCGGCTTCCTCGACAAGGGCAGCGAGGTCTTCGACTACGGCAACAGCCTGCGCACTGAGGCCAAGTTGGGTGGCTTCGAGCGTGCCTTCGACTACCCGGGCTTCCTTCCCGCCTACATCCGCCCGTTGTTCTGTGAGGGCAAGGGGCCGTTCCGTTGGGTGGCACTCAGCGGAGACCCGGCCGACATCGCCGCCACGGACCGTGCGGTGCTGGAGGAGTTCCCGGACGACCCGCACCTGGCGCGCTGGATCCAGATGGCGGGCGAGCGTGTGGCGTTCCAGGGGCTGCCGGCGCGCATCTGCTGGCTCGGGTATGGCGAGCGCCACCGCCTCGGACTGCGGTTCAACGAGATGGTGCGTCGCGGTGAGCTGAAGGCACCGATCGTGATCGGCCGCGATCACCTCGACTCCGGTTCGGTGGCGTCGCCCTATCGCGAGACGGAGGCCATGGCCGACGGCTCCGATGCCATCGCCGACTGGCCCCTGCTGAACGCGCTGGTCAACACGTCGTCGGGAGCCACGTGGGTGAGCATCCAACACGGCGGTGGCGTGGGCATCGGTCGCAGCATCCACGCCGGCATGGTGTGCCTGGCCGACGGCAGCGACCTCGCCGGCGAGAAACTGTCGCGGGTGCTGTTGACCGACCCGGGCATGGGTGTGATCCGCCACGCCGATGCCGGCTACGACCGCGCCGTGGAGGTTGCGGGTGAGCGGGGCGTTCGCGTCCCGATGCGCGAGAGCGACTGATGCTCGTCGAGGGCGACTTCTGGGCCGACGGTGCCGTGTGCGTGCGCGGCGCCTTCACGTCCGATGAGGTGGCGCTGGCGCGAGCCGCGATCGACGACAACCTCGCCTCGCTGTCGCCGCTGGCCAAGCGGGCGAGCAGCGCCGACGACGGCGCCTTCGTCGAGGACTTCTGCAACTGGCAGCGCCTGCCGGTGATGGAGCGGTTCATCCGCGAGAGTGGTGCGGCGCGCCTCGCCGGCGAGTTGATGGGGGCCAGCCGGGTTCGGCTGTACCACGACCACGTGCTGGTGAAGGAGCCCGGCACCCGCCAGCGCACCCCGTGGCACCAGGACCAGCCGTACTACAACGTCGACGGCCGCCTGAACATCAGCATGTGGTGCCCGGTCGACCCGGTGCCTGTGGAGAGCACGCTGCGCCTCGTGCGCGGCTCGCACCTCGGGCCGTGGTTCATGCCACGCACGTTCCTGGATGGGCAGGCCCGGTGGTTCCCCGAGGGCGCCCTGGAGGAACTGCCGGTGATCGACGGGAACCCGCGGTTCGAGATCCTCGAGTGGGCGCTGCAACCCGGCGACGCGGTGTTCTTCCACATGCTCACGCTGCACGGCACTGAGGGCGTGACCGGCCCCGACCGCCGGCGGGTGCTGAGCGTGCGGTTCCTCGGCGACGACATGGTGCACGTGGTGCGTCCGTGGACGACATCGCCGCCGTTCCCCGGTCTGGTCGAGGAACTGCCCGACGGCGCACCCCTGGAGCATCCGCTGTTCCCGGTGCTGTGGGAGGCAGCGTGACCGTTCGCGAGATCCTGCACGTCGGCAACCCGCTGCTGCGCGAGGTCAGTCGCGAGGTGTCGGCGCAGGAGTTGGCGTCGCCGGAGGTGCAGCAACTGATCGACGACCTCGTCGACACGATGCATGCGGCCAACGGTGCGGGTATTGCTGCCCCACAGGTGGGGGAGTTGCTGCGCATCGCCACCATCGAGGTGACCAGGAACCCGCGGTACCCGTACAAGCCGCCGATCCCGCTGACCGTGGTGGTGAACCCCGTGGTCGAGTTCCTCGACGACGAACTCGTCGAGATCAACGAGGGGTGCCTGTCGGTGCCGAACATGCGCGGCAACGTGATGCGCCACGTCAACATCCGCGTGCGGTACCTCGACCGCCATGGTGTCGAGCACGACGAGGTCAAGCGCGGCCTGACGGCCGGCACGTTCCAGCACGAGATCGACCACCTCGACGG
>JBJTXX010000330.1:0-498 GCA_046082485.1 Actinomycetota bacterium | reverse complement strand
CCGGCGCAGCCCACCCAATAGAGGTACTCGGCCTGCAGCGCCTCGCCCGGGTCGACCACCTGCACATCAAGTCCCTCGGCCCAGTCGGCGCGCTCGCACTGGTTCATTCCCCACGGGTTGCCCTGGTTCTCCATGGCCCGGTAGGCGTTGCCCAGTTCGCTGGGGAAGTTGCTCTCCATCAGCGACAGGTAGCGCCGCATGTCGAGGATCTTGTCGAGGATCTCGATGTTCACGGGGCAGATCTCGTCGCAGGCGCGGCAGCTGGTGCAGCTCCAGACTTCCTCGGCCGTGATGCGGTCGAACAGCGAGTTGGCGGAGATGGTGATCTCCTTGTCGACCGACAACGGCGGCGTCACGCTGCCGTGCGGCGCCGAGGCGGCCATGACCTCGCCGGTCTTCAGCACGATCTCCCGCGGGTCGAGCGGCTTGCCCGTGGCGTGAGCCGGGCACACGCTGGTGCAGCGACCACACATGGTGCAGGCGTCGGTGTCGAGCAGC
>JBJTXX010000329.1:0-5269 GCA_046082485.1 Actinomycetota bacterium | reverse complement strand
CAAGGCGTTCGACGTCGACAGCGGCTGGCGCATCGACTACCAGATCGCCTCGCCCGAACTTGCCGCCCTCGCCCGGTCGCATGTGGTCGACCGCGCCCCGACCTACGCCGAACGCTGGAGCGACCACGCCCCCGTCGTCGTCCACTACGCGTTCTGAATCCGGCTGGCCCTCAGCCGTAGGGCAGCAGCAGGGCCGCGTGCACCTCGGCGCCCGCCATGCCATCGGGCTCGATGCCCAGGAAGTACTGAAGGTCGATGACCGCCGCCTGGGTGTTCGGCCCGTACTGGCCGTCGGCCTCGTCGAACAGCAGACCCCTGTCGATCAGCGCCTGCTGCAGGCGCTGCACCCGCGGCCCCTCGTCGTTCCACGACAACGGACCGACCGAGGCCTCCGGCCGCAGGTCGATCTCCACGGCACATGCGTCCGACGCGTCGAACCCGACCTCACGTGCGATCGCCGGCGGCATTCCCGACGCCGTGAGCGCCGAGACGCAGTAGGCGTAGAAGTAGCCGCGGTCGACCCAGCGCTCACCCGTCCAACGGAACACGGTGAGGCCTTCGCACTCGATCTCGCCGCACTCGGCGGAGGGCACGTTCGTCGACCAACCACCCCGGCAGAACGTGTCGAAACCGAGGGTCTGCCCCGTGTCGGCGATGATGCGCGCGTCAGTGCAGGCCTCGGGCGGCACCGACGACGGGAACACGGCGGGCAGTCCGAAGGGCAGCGTGGTGCTGGGTGCGACCGTCGTGACCGTCGTGGCAATCGTGGTCGGAGCCATGGTCGTGGGAGCGACAGTGCTGGACGCTGCGCCCGTGTCGGGCGGTGCGGAGGTCACCGGCGCCGGGGCCAGGCTGCCGTCCGAGGAAGGAGAACCACCGGAACGCAGCGACAGCACCACCATCGCCAGGGCCGCCACCGCAGCGACCCCGACGAGTGCTCCTAGGAGCATCCAGCGTCGCGACGGCTGGTCGCCCGACGGTCCGTCGCCCGACAGTGCCGGCGCGCCGGGCACGGTGGGCACAGTGGGCACGGTGGGCACGGGCACGGTCTGCACGGATGGTGCCGGCACGGGTGGCGGCGGAGGAACGGCCCCGGGCGGCGGGGGCGGCGGCGCGAGTGTCGGCGGGGCGAACGGTCGGAGGTGGTGCCCACACGCCACGCAGAACGAATCCTCGGGCGACACCGAGCCACGGCAACTGGGGCATGTCGTCATCGCAGTCATCGCAGTCATCCCTCCGCGCCCAACGGTAGCCCCCCGTCCGCCGCACTACCGTCAAGCGGATGAGCACGCCCGCTGTCCGCCACCTTCCTGCCTCGACCGCCGCAGCCGATGTCCACGCCGTGCTGGCCGCCGACGGGGCGGTGATCATCGATCGTCTCGTCGATGCCCACACCGTGCAGCAGGTGCTCGACGAACTGACGCCGCACATCGACGCCACCCCACCCGGTAGCGACGAGTTCTCGGGTCGCCGCACGCGCCGCACCGGCGCGTTGGTCGCCCGCTCGCGGACGGCCCGCCATCTGGTGCAGCACCCACTGGTGCTCGACGTCGCTGGCATGCTGCTGTCCGGCGCGAGCAACTTCCAGCTGCACCTCACCCAGACGATCGCCATCGGCCCCGGCGAACCCGCGCAGAAGGTGCACCGCGACCAATGGGCGTGGGACTTCTTCCCGTTCCCGGCCGACTACCACGTGCAATGCAACACGATCTGGGCACTCACCGACTTCACGGAGGCCAACGGCGCCACCCGCCTCATCCCCGGTTCGCAGGAGTGGCCCGACTCGTTCGGCCACGAGGCCGAAGAGACAGTGCCCGCCGAGATGCAGTTGGGCTCGTGCCTGCTCTACACGGGCAAGGTGTACCACGGGGGTGGCGCCAACACGACCGAGCAGGTGCGCATCGCCGGCAACATCACCTACTGCGCTGGCTGGCTGCGGCAGGAGGAGAACCAGTACCTGTCGGTGCCTCGGGAAGTGGCCGAGACCCTCGACGACGAACTGCTGCGGCTGATGGGCTATCGCATCGGCGCCTACGCACTCGGCTACGTCGACGACGTGCGCGACCCCCTGCAGGTGATCCGGGGCGGTCGTGGCGACATGAGCTTCGGTACCGTGCCGGGTCGATGAGCACCGGCACACCGCACCTCGACGCTCTCTCCACGCAGACCTGGGTGCTGACCGGTTCGTCGGGCAGTGTTGGCCGCTGCCTGGCCGAGGGGTTGGCGCCGCTGGTCGGAACCCTGCGACTGGTCGACATCGTCGAAGCCGACAGCGTTCCCGATGGGTGCACCTTCACCCTTGCCGACATCCGCGACTACGCCGCCATCGCCGCAGCGCTCGAAGGCGCCGACGGCGTCGTGCACCTGGCCGGCATTCCCGACGAGGCCCACTTCGCCGACATGGTGCAGAGCAACATCATCGGTTCGCATCACGTGTTCGAGGCCGCGAGGGCACTCGGCATTCCGCGGGTGGTGTACGCCAGTAGCAACCGGGCCACCGGCTTCCATCCGGTCACCACGGTGCTCGACCCCGAGATGCCGGGCCGCGCCGACGGCCTGTACGGCGCCACGAAGCTGGCGGTCGAGGCCGTGGGCCGTGTGTACGCGGACAAGTTCGGGTTGCAGGTGGTGAACGTGCGCATCGGTTCGTACCTCGACGAACCCACGAACGAGCGCCACCTCGCCACGTGGCTCAGCGCTCGCGATTGCGTGGCGGCCTTCGCTGCGGCGATGTCGGCGCCCGGCGTGCAGTACGCCACGTTCTACGGGGTGTCGGCCAACACCCGCCGCTTCTGGTCGCTCGACGCCGGCATCGCCCTCGGCTTCGTGCCGGTCGACGATGCCGAGCAGTTTGCGGACCGAGTGGCGCCCTGGCCCGGCCGCACCGACGTGCAGGGCGGCGGATTCGCCTCGCCCGAGTACACGCTCGACCGTCAGCGGCCCCTGTAGCTCAGTCTCCCCCGTCCACCGATGCCATCGACACCTTCACGTCGGACGGCAGCGGCGGCAGCCGCAGTGCGAACAGCCACGTCAGCACCACGAACGCCGTCGACCCCCACAGCGCGGCGGCAAGACCACCCCACAGGTACAACACGCCCGACAGCAGCGTGCCCACCAGTCGGCCGGCCGCGTTCGCCGAGTAGTAGAAGCCGACGTCGAGCGCGACCGAATCGTCGTCGCTGAACGCGAGGACGAGGAACGAGTGCAACGACGAGTTCATCGCGACCACCACGCCGAACACGATCAACCCACCCACGATCGCCGTGGTGACCGCGACGTCAAGCGCCACCATCACGGCGATCACGGCCGACACCACCGCCAGCACCAGGGCCCAGTGCTGTGTCGCCCGCACCTCGTCGACGCTGCGACCACCGCGCGCCAGCCAACGCGGGGCGAACGACTGCACGATGCCGTAGCCGATCACCCACACCGCGAGGAACCCGCCCACGCCACGGTCACTCCATCCCAGTCGGTCCGCGAGGAACACCGGCAGCGCCACCACGAACCAGATGTCACGCGAACCGAACAGGAAGAACCGGGCCGCCGACAGCCGGTTGATGGCCGACGACTTCGACAGCACCGAACGCAACGGCGGCTTCTTCTTCGACTTGCCGATGTCCTCGTTCAGGAACACGAGCAGCGCCACCACGGTCACTGCCAGAGCCGCCGACATCGAGTACAGCGCTCCGTCGTAGCCGAGCCACGACAACAGCGCCGCTCCAGCGAAGAACCCCACGCCCTTCAGCGCGTTCTTCGAACCGGTCACCACCGCCACCAGCCTGAACAACGAACCATCACCCGCCACGGTCTTCACGGCGCTCTTCGAGCTCATCTTCGTGAGGTCCTTGGCAATGCCCGACAACGCCTGCATCCCCATCACGAACGACACCGACAACCATCGCTGCCACGTCGGCGACTCGAGCGTCAGCGCCATCAGCGCCACGATCTGCAACCCGAGGCCGGCGACGAGCGTGCGATTCAGACCGCGGCGGGCACCCACCCACCCGCCGAGCAGGGTGGTGAGGATGCCCATGAACTCGTACGCCAGGAACAGGAAGGCGATCGACACCGGCGAGTAGCCGAGCTCGTTGAAGTGCAGCAGCACCAGCATGCGCAATGCCCCGTCGGTGACGGTGAACACCCAGTAACCCGCGGTCACCAGCGCGTAGTTGCGCAACCTCATCGTGCCCCGCCCCGCGCCACCCGATGACTCAACCACGAGCCGCGCGGCTCTCACAAGGTGCAGCGGTGAATCGCAGGTGAACTCTCGCCACCTACCATTCCATCGATGCAGCGGATCGACCTGAACTCCGACCTGGGCGAGGCCTACGGCCCGTGGACCATGGGCGACGACGAGGCGATGCTGTCCATCGTCACCAGCGCGAACGTGGCCTGCGGCGGCCACGCCGGCGACACCGAGACGATGTGGGCCACCTGCCGCACCGCCGCGGAGAACGGCGTCGTGATCGGCGCCCACCCGGGCTACGCCGACCGAGAAGGCTTCGGCCGTCGCATCATTCCCATGCACCCCGACGAGGCCGGTCGCATGGTGGTGGCACAGGTGGCAGCGTTGTCGGGCATCGCCCGGCTGGCCGGCACCGAGGTGCGCTACGTGAAGCTGCACGGAGCACTGGCCAATCTCGCAGCCGCCGACGAGACCGTCTCGGCAGGCATCGTGCGGGCCCTGCAGGCGGCCTTCCCCGCGTTGCCCGTTCTGGCCATCTCGGGCACCCAACTGGAACACGTGGCACGCGCTGCCGGCATGCAGGTCTTCTCCGAGATCTTCGCCGACCGCGCCTACCAGCCCAACGGAGAACTCGTGCCGCGCAGCCAACCGGGCTCGGTGCTGCACTCGGCCGACGAGGCCGCCCAACGCCTGATCGACTTCGTCGAGACCGGCCGCATGCCGGTGCTCGGCGGCGAGCCCATCACCCTCGACGCCCACTCGGTCTGCGTGCACGGCGACACCCCCGGCGCCGTGGGCATGGCCCGCCACATCCGGGAACGACTGGTGGCGGCGGGCCTCGCACTCGGTCCGTTCCTCGAGGCGTGAACGGCCCGACGCTGGCCCCGGTTGCCGACCACGCCGTGCTGGTCGAGTTCGGCGACGAGATCGACGACACCACCCTGGCGCGCATCCAGTCGCTCGACGCCGCCATCGCCGCCGCACCGCCCGCTGGCCTGGTGGAAGTGGTTCCTGCGCTCACCCACGTGCTGGTGGTGTTCGACCCAGTGGTGACCGATCACGCGGCCATCGCCGCGGCGATCG
>JBJTXX010000328.1:0-7211 GCA_046082485.1 Actinomycetota bacterium | reverse complement strand
GCACCACCGGCACCGAGGCGCCGCCCGAGTCGGGAGCGGCGACGACGGCCGGCGAGGTGAAGCCCGAGGGTGTGCTGAAGGTTGGCAGCATCAACGCCATCGACTCGCTGAACCCCTACAACTACATCGAGGCGTCGGGCTACAACGCGATGCTCATGATCTACCCGATGCTGGTGCAGTACAAGGCGGGCTCGAACGACTTTGAGGGGGACCTGGCGAAGTCGTGGGAGGTCTCGGCCGATGGCACGCAGTGGACCTTCACCCTGAACCAGGGCACGTGGTCCGACGGCACACCGATCACGGCCGACGATGCTGCGTGGACGGTCAACACCACGGTGCAGTTCGCCGACGATGCGACCGCGGTCTCGGCCGGTGCAGTTGCCCACGTGGTGCAGGCAACGGCACCTGCGCCGGACACCCTGGTCATCGAGTACGACGCCCCGGTGGCGAACGTGCTGCCGCAACTGCAGACCCTGTTCATCCTGCCCAAGCACGTGTGGGAACCGCTCGCCGGCACCGATGGCGCCGGGCTGAAGACGTTCGCGCCGCAGGAGCAACTGCCCATCGTCTCGGGTGGCGCCTACTCGATCGAGAAGTGGGAGATGGAGGGCACCACCATCTTCAAGGCCAACCCCGACTTCTACGGGCCCAGGTCGAACGTGGGCGCCATCGCACTCGTGTACTACACCAACGAGGACGCGATGCTGGCCGACCTCAAGTCGGGTGAGCTCGACTGGGTGGACGAGGTTCCGATTGCGGCAGCCACTGCACTCGCAGCGGAGAAGGGCATCGTGGTCGAGGAGACGCCCGGTGCCCAGACGAACAACATCACCTGGAACTCGAACCCGGCGAAGCCGAACAACCGTGAGTTGCTGGACCCGAAGGTGAAGAAGGCGATCTCGATGGCCATCGATCGCGACCGTCTGATCGAGGTCGTCTACGGCGGCCACGCGGTGAAGGTCGAGAGCCTGCCGGGCAACATCACGGGCAACTGGGAGAACAAGAACCTCGGGCCGCTGATGTACGACATCGACGCGGCGAATGCGGCGCTCGACGAACTGGGCTACACCAAGGGCGGCGACGGCGTGCGGGTGGTGCCCGCCACGGCGGAGCAACCCGAGCACCGCATGGCCTACGAGATCATGGTGCCCGACAGCCTGAACTTCAACGGCAAGCGCCAGTTCGAGTTGGTGGCCGAGAACCTGAAGGCCATCGGCGTGGAGGTGACGTTGCTGCCCGGCGGCGACGGCACTGCCGCCTTCGCCTACGAGACCGGCGCCGACTGCGACGCCGAGGCCGGCACGGGTTACGCCGACTTCGACATGGCGATGTGGGACTGGGTGGGTTATCGCGACCCCGACTTCATGTTGTCGGTGGTGACCAAGGCTCAGTGGTGCTCGTGGAGCGACACGGGTTACGACAACCCCGACTACGACGCTCTCTACGCACAGCAGGCCACGCTCGTCGACGAGGCGGAACGGAAGAAGGTCGTCGACGAGATGCAGCAGATCATCTACGACGATGTCGTGTACACGCAGTTGGTGAACATGAACATGACCCACGCTTACCGCGACAACTGGACTGGCTTCAGTCTCGAGCTCGGCGGCTACTCGAAGCGCTACTACACCGACGTCCGTCCGGCGGGCTGACGCGGCCATCCGACCCGATTCGCCGGCCCCATGGGCGCATACCTGCTGAAACGTCTGCTGTTCGCGGCGTTGACGGTCTTCGCTGCGATGACCGTCAACTTCGTGCTCTTCCGCGCGCTGCCCGGCGACGCGGTGTCCGGGCTGAAGTGTCGTCAGTGCACGGCCGAGTTCAAGGAGGCCCAGCGGGCATCGCTGGGCCTCGACAAGTCGCTGGGCGAGCAGTACGTGCTCTACCTGAAGGGCCTCACTCACGGGGACCTCGGCAACTCGTGGCGCCCGCCGCACCCCACCGTCTGGTCGCAGCTGTGGACCCCCATCAAGCGCACCGTGCCGATGATCCTGCTCGGCACCCTGTTCTCGGTGGTGCTGGGAGTTGCGATCGGATTGCTTGCAGCGTGGCGGCGCGGGTCGGTGCTCGACCGCGTCTCGACCGGCGTGTCGTTGGCGGCGTACTCGATGCCCACCCAGTGGTTGGCGTTGTTGATGGTGCTGTACGTCGCTGGCTGGCTCGGCCTGCCCTCGTCGGGGGTGAAGGACCCAGACCTCGAACTGGCCCAACTGCTCGGCGAGGTGGGGTGGTGGGAGCTGTTGGTCGACCAGGTGAAGCACATGATCATGCCCGCACTCGCCATCGGCATCGTGTTCGCGGGCGACTACGCCATCATCACCCGCTCCGCGCTGGTCGAGACCCTCAGTGAGGACTACGTGTTGACGGCGAGGGCCAAGGGTCTGTCGCGCTGGTCGATCATCCGGCGCCATGCGCTTCCGAACGCGGCGCTTCCGATCGTGACCCTGATCGCCCTGTCGTTGGGCACGGTGGTGGGGGGCGTGCTGGTGGTGGAGTACGTGTTCTCCTATTCCGGCATCGGACTGACGGTGGTGCAGGCGATCGCCCAACGTGACTACCCGGTGCTGCAGGGGGCATTCCTGCTGCTGACCGTCGCCGTGGTGGCAGCGAACCTTGCGGCCGACCTGCTGTATCCGAAACTCGATCCGCGGGTCGTGCTGCGGTGAGCGACGCAACGGCCGTGGCGTCACCGCCCGTCGCGCCGCGCAGCGTGTTCGCGGCGATGCGTCGGAACCGATCGGCGCAGGTGGGGTTGGTGCTGCTGGCCGTCTTCCTGGTGACGGCCGTGTTCGGTCCCTGGTTGGCCCCCTACTCGACGGCACCGTCGAGCGGTGAGATCTTCCAGCCGCCCAGTTCGCAGCACTGGTTGGGCACCGATGACGCCGGGGTCGACATGTTGTCGCTGATCATCGAGGGTGCTCGCATCTCGTTGCTGGTCGGCGTGGTCTCGGCGCTGGTGGCCATGGTCATCGGTGGCACGGTGGGCGTGCTGACCGGCTACTTCGGCGGCCGCACCGACACCGTGCTGATGCGCATCGCCGACTACTTCCTCGTCATTCCGGACGTGCCGTTGATGGTGGTGGCGGCGGCGCTCTTCGGGCGGTCGTTGAAGAACATCATCCTCATCATCGCCATCATCTACTGGGCCTCGACGGCCCGGATGATCCGGGCGCAGACACGCAGCGTGCGCGAGCGCATGTACGTGCGCCGCGCCCGGGCGATGGGCGCCGGCCACGCCCGAGTGCTGCTGACCCACGTGGTGCCCCAGGTGGTGCCCCTGCTGCTGGCGCTCACCGTGCTGCAGGTGGCATTGGGCATCTACGCCGAGACGTTCGTGACGTTCCTCGGCCTCGGCGACCCGAGCGCGGTGTCGTGGGGGTCCATCCTGCAGGCGTCGTTCGCCTCGAGCGCGCAGACGAACGGGGCATGGTGGGCGGTGGTTCCGCCGGGGTTCTGCGTGACGCTGGTGGTGGTGGGGTTCACCCTCGTGGGCCAGGCGCTGGAGGAGGAACTGAACCCGCGTCTGCGCGTCGGCCACCTGTCGTTCCGCCACTTCAGCCTGCGGATCCGGGAGGTGCAGGGTGACCGTGGCTGACCCCGTGCTGTCGGTGCGCGGGCTGCACGTCTGGTTCGAGGTGCCCGGTGGCGAGGTGCACCCGGTCCGCAACGTGTCGCTCGACCTCGCTCGGGGCGAGCGCATGGGCCTTGTCGGTGAGAGCGGCTGCGGCAAGACGACGGTGATGCTGGCACTGATGGGCCTGCTGCCGCCGAATGCCGCCGTTGCGGGCAAGGTGTTGATCGACGGAGTCGACCTGTTGGAGCACGGCGAACCGTCGGTGGTGCCGCATCGCTGGCGCGACATCGCCATGGTGTTCCAGGGGGCGATGAATGCGTTCAACCCGGTGCGGCGGGTGGGCCCGCAGTTGGTCGAGCCGATGGAACTGCACGGCACCGCGAAAGGGGCGGCAGCCCGGGCCCGGGCGCGGGATCTGTTGGGTCTGGTGGGCCTTCCGACGGCGCGGTTCGACGCCTTCCCCCATGAGTTGTCGGGTGGTCAGCGTCAACGAGCGGCGATCGCGATGGCGCTGGCGTGCGAACCCAAGGTGCTGCTCGCCGACGAACCCACCACGGCGCTCGACGTCATCGTGCAGGCACAGGTGCTCGACCTGTTGCAGCAGTTGTCGGCCGACCTCGGGCTTGCCCTGTTGATCGTCACCCACGACCTGCCGATCGTGGCCGGACTCTGCAACCGCACCGTGGTGATGTATGCGGGACAGGTGGCCGAGTGCGGCGACGCACGCGAGTTGGTGCACCGGCCACTGCACCCGTACACGCGGTTGCTGCACGCGGCCACCCCCGAGATCGGTGGCAGCGGCCCCATCGCATCGATCGCGGGTGTGCCGCCCCGGCTGGACCATCCGTTCGACGGCTGCGCGTTCGCCGACCGGTGCGACGTGGCCGACGCCGCGTGCACCGTTGCACCGCCGACGTTGCAGCGACTCGGCGATGGCCGAGAGGTTCGCTGCGTCCGACCCGGGGAGCGGTCGTGACTGCGACGTTGCTGTCCCTCGAGTCGTTGCGGGTCGAGTACCCCGTGCGTCGCTCCCTGGTCGATGCGATGCGCCGCCGCACACCGGCGGGTGTGGTCGCCGTCGACGGTGTGTCCCTGACGGTGGCGCCCGGGGAGTTGGTGGCGCTGGTGGGTGAGTCGGGTTGCGGGAAGACCACCACGGCGATGACGGTCGCTGGCTTGGTGCATCGCACGGGCGGCGTGGTGCGGGTCGATGGCGTCGACCTCGAGACCCTCGATCCCGCGCAGCGGCGGCAGCGGCGCCGCAGCGTGCAGTTGGTGTTCCAGGATCCGTACGAGTCGCTCGATCCTCGATTCACCGTGGAACGGCTGGTGCGTGAACCGTTGGAGGTGCATCGGGTGGAGGGCGACCACGCGATGTTGGTGCGAGCCGCGCTCGAGCGTGTCGGTCTGCAGCCTGCCGACCAGTTCGTGCACCGCTATCCGCATCAGTTGTCGGGCGGTCAGCGCCAGCGTGTGGCGATCGCCTCGGCGCTCGTGCTGCAACCGACGCTGCTCGTGGCCGACGAGCCGGTCTCGATGCTCGACACCTCCGTGCGCGCCGGCGTGCTCGAGTTGCTGGGTCGCCTGCGTTCCGAGGGGATGGGCATCCTGATGATCACCCACGATCTGTCGACGGCGGCGCGTTATGCCGACCGCATCTGCGTGATGTACCTCGGCAGGGTGGTGGAGGAAGGGCCGGCCGGGCAGGTGGTGTCCCAGCCGTTGCACCCGTACACGCGGGCACTGGTGGCGGCGGTGCCGCGCAGCGACGGCGGTGCCCGGGATCACTCGCTGATGCCCAGTGGCGAGACGCCCGATCCTTCGAACATCCCCGGCGGGTGCAGGTTCCATCCCCGATGCCCGCTGGTGGCCAGCGGCGAGGCCGAGCGGTTGGGCATCGTCGACCGCTGCCGGGGGGTCGACGTGGCGCTCGGCCCGGACGCAGGGTCCCACCGCGCTGCGTGCCACGCTCTCGGTCGCTCTTGACCAACGTCGCCCGCTGAACCCTGGTCGCCCGGGCGGGATCCGAGTGGGCACTCGCACCCCGGGTCCGAGTGATCACTCGGATGGGGGTGTGGGACTCGGATGGGGGTGTGGGACTCGCATGGGGGTGTGGGACTCGGATGGAGGTGTGGCACTCGGATGGGTCAGCGGGGGAGGTGCTCGAGCCAGTGGCGCTCGGCGAAGGGCGCCCCGTCGTGGGTGGCCGTGAGGTGGATGCTCACGTGGAAGGCCTCGCGGTCGGAGTGCATGTCGAGCACGGCCTCGACCTCGCAGACCCCCTCGGGGAACTGCATCCGGTAGTGGGTGCGACCGCGGGCCCAGCCCTGTGAGAGATCTGCGGTGCTGATGCCGACGTGCCCTTCGTAGTGGTCGGTGACGACGGTGCCGTGGGCGCCCTCGTACGTGTCGCCGTAGCGCGTGTGGGCCCACGTCTCGCGCCGCAGTACGTCGTGCTCGATGCGCCACTCCACGCCGTCGGCCGACAGGTGGTCGCGGCCCGGCAGCGGCAGCAGGTCGTCGACCGGGTCGGGCAGGTCGGCCGTCGGCAGGGTCAGGCGCACCGATGCCGGTTCGACCGTCAGCGCGAACGGCTGTGCGGGGGGCCAGCAGTTCGGCCAGTCGGTGCCGGCGATCGCCAGTCGGATCACGTGGCCGGGCTGCAGCGTCCAGGTGGTGGCCTCCAAGCCGATGCGCACGTCGACCCACTCGTGCGGGGTGAGCGGGGAGGGCGGCGCATCCGGTCGGCCCCAGCCGTCGCTCGGCCACACACCCCGGTGGGTGAGGTCGAGGAACCCACGGGTGACCAGCGTGCTGGTGCCGTCGGGCGCTACATCACAGCACTTCACCGACACGTGACCCACCGTGGCCGATGAGGCGACGCGCAACTGCACCTCGCCGTTCCCCAACACTGCGGCGGCCCGGTCGACCGGCCAGTCGAAGCACAGGCTCAGGGCGTTGTCGAGGCGCTGGTCGAGCGGTTGTCCCCACGGCAGTCCACCCCCGCACGAGTTCCACGCAGCGGTGCCCACGTCACCTCGCACGTCGAGGCTCCGCGGGGCGCCGTCGGGCCCGTGCAGCGTGATCGTGCGGAGCTGTTCGGGAGGCCACTCGTCGAACGCCACCCACCGACCGTTCATCTGCAGCAGATCGGGCGCGGGCGGCGTCGGTTCGCGCACGAAGACATGAGCGAGGTTCACGGTGGCGGGCGGGCCGCCACGCAGGTGCTGATGGAACCAGGCCATGGTGAGGGCATCGTCATCGATGTTCGGGCCCGGCACCGCGTTCGCCGGCTGCTTGTGCACCCATGGCCCGGCGAGCAGCCGTGTGCCGGGGGCGTGCTGCAGCGTGCGGAACGTGTTGTTGCGATAGCCGTCCGCCCAGCCGGCGATCAGCATCACCGGACAGCCGAACCGGTCGTAGCCCTCGCCGTCGGGGCCGAGGCGCACCGAACCGCGGCGCCACGTGGCGTCGGGCAACGGGTGTCGCAGCCACTCCAGCAGCCAGGGCTCGTGCTGCTCGATGCGCCGACGCCACTCGTCCACCCAGTCGTCACCCCACAACGCGGGCGTGGGCGGCAACGCGTTCATCGCCACCATGTAGAGCGGGTAGTCGATGAGGTCGAGTTGCCGCAGCGTGC
>JBJTXX010000327.1:0-5590 GCA_046082485.1 Actinomycetota bacterium | reverse complement strand
ACGAACGCGTCGATGGGGCCGTTGCCCTCGCCGGTGATCGTGCAATGACGTCCGTCGATCGTGAGTTGGGCGGTGATCGAGGTCTTGCCGCCGTTCGACGACTGACTCCTCATCTCGTGACTCTCGAGAACGAAGCGCGGCGCCTCGGACAGATACTCGGTGCGGAAGGCGTCCCACATCGTGAGCGGACTGATCTCGGTGCCGAGATCCTCGGTGATGTGCTGGATGCTCTTGGAGAACTCGATCTGCAGGCGGCGCGGGAGGTCGAAGCCGTGCTCGGTCTTCATCACGTAGGCGACGCCGCCCTTGCCGCTCTGGCTGTTGACGCGGATGACGGCCTCGTAGGTGCGCCCGAGGTGCTTGGGGTCGAGCGGGAGGTAGGGCACTCCCCACGTCGGATACTCGCCGCCATTGGCGTCGGCCCTTCGCCCGAGCGCCTCGAATCCCTTCTTGATCGCGTCCTGGTGGCTGCCGCTGAAGGCGGTGTAGACGAGGTCGCCCACCCACGGATGACGCGGTCCCACCGGCAGTCGGTTGCAGTACTCGGCGACGCGGCGCAGGGCGTCGATGTCGCTGACGTCGAGTCGCGGGTCGACGCCGTTCACCATCAGGTTGATGGCGAGATTGACGACATCGACGTTGCCGGTGCGCTCGCCGTTGCCGAACAGCGTGCCCTCCACCCGGTCGGCGCCGGCGAGCATGGCGAGCTCGGCTGCGGCGGTTGCCGTGCCGCGGTCGTTGTGGGGATGGAGGCTGATGATGACGCTGTCGCGGCGGCGGACGTTGCGGCTGAACCACTCGATGACGTCGGCGTACACGTTGGGTGTGTAGCACTCGACGGTGGCGGGGAGGTTGAGGATGAGCGGCCGTTCCGGCGTGGGCTCCATCACGTCCATGACGGCGTGGCACACCTCGAGCGCGAACTCCGGCTCGGTGAGGGTGAAGCTCTCGGGTGAGTACTCGTAGCGGATCTGCGTGTTCGGCAGCGTCTCCTCCAGCTTGCGGCACAGCCGGGCGCCGTTGACGGCGATGTCGACGATGCCGGCCTTGTCGAGGCCGAACACCACCTCGCGCTGCAGCGGGTTGGTGGAGTTGTAGAAGTGCACGATCGCCCGTGACGCACCCTGCAGGCATTCGTACGTGCGCTCGATCAGTTCCTGGCGGCACTGCACCAGTACCTGGATCGTGACGTCGTCGGGGATGAGGTCCTCTTCGATCAGTTGGCGCACGAAGTCGAAGTCGGGCTGGCTGGCGCTGGGGAAGCCGACCTCGATCTCCTTGAAGCCCATCTTCACGAGCGCCTCGAACATGCGCATCTTGCGCTGGGGGTCCATCGGGTCGATCAACGCCTGGTTGCCGTCCCGGAGATCGACGCTGCACCACAGGGGCGCCTTCTCGTGCACCTTGTTCGGCCACGTGCGGTCGTGCAGCACGACGGGCACGAAGCGCTCGTACTTGTGGAAGGGCATCGGCTTGGGGGTGGCAGGTTGCGGAGGCATGGGTGTCCTTGGTGGTGAGTCGGCCGGAAAAAGCGAGAAGCCCCGGCCTTTCGGCTGGGGCTGCGGGCAAGCGCGTGTATGTGGCGCTTGCCCTACATAAGCAGAAGGAGGTCGGCGCGACGGGTCATCCCGCACAGTCTGCCGAGCGCGTGGCCCGATGTCAACGCAACAGTGCCAGCACCAGGCGTGCGTCGTCGATGACGTCGGCGCCGGGGGTGATGCGCAACTCGGGGGCGTCGGGGGGCTCGTACGGGTCGTCGACCCCGGTGAAGCCGGAGATCTCGCCGGCGCGCACCCTTGCGTAGAGGCCCTTGGGGTCGCGTCCCTCGCAGACCTCGAGCGGCACGTCGAGGTGCACCTCGAGGAAGCGCACGCCTTCCTCGGCGTGCCGACCGCGCACACGGTCGCGGTCGGCTGCATACGGGCTGATGACCGGCACGAGCACCACATGGCCCGACTTGGCGAACAGGATCGCCACTTCTCCGACGCGGCGGACGTTCTCGGCGCGATCCGCGCGACTGAACCCGAGGTCGGCGTTCAGGCCGGTGCGCAGGGCGTCGCCGTCGAGCACCGTCGTGGTGCGAACGTTCGCCGCGAGCGCGGCGGCGATCTCGGAGGAGAGTGTCGACTTGCCCGAACCAGACAGCCCGGTCAGCCATACGGTGCATCCGTCGCTGCTGTTCATCGTGTCGTGCTCACCGGTTCCTCGCGATGACCATGCCGGCCGCAGCGGTGGCGTTGGTCTGTTCGTCGACGAGCACGAAGCTACCGGTGGCACGGTTGCGGTGGTAGTCGTCCACGAACAGCGGCTCGGTGGTGCGCAGGGCCACCCGAGCGATGCCGTTCATGGCGACCGAGGTCGCCGTGGTGTCGCGGTGCAAGGTGGTGATGTCGAGCTCGTAGCGGATGTCGGTGACCATCGCCCGCAGCGTTCGCGTCGTGTGCTTCAGCCCGTACATGCCACGCACTCGCAGCGGCGCCCTGTCGTCGAGCCAACACACCATGGCCTCGAGATCCTGTGTGGCCATCGGCTGGTTGTTCGGCCGACAGAGCATGTCGCCGCGGGAGATGTCGACCTGTTCGGCGAGTGTGACCACGGCCGCCGTGCCGTGCCCCGCCGACTCGACCGGCCCGGCGAACGTGTCGATGCCGGCGATGGTGGCTGGCATGCCCGACGGCAGCACCAGCAACTCGTCACCCACGCGCAGCACCCCGCCGGCGACGGTGCCCGCGTACCCCCGGAAGTCGTGGTGCTCGCGAGTGTGCGGTCGGATGACGTACTGCACGGGGAACCGGGTGTCGATGAGGTTGTCGTCGCTGGCCGTGTAGACCGTCTCGAGGTGATGCAACAGGGCCGCGCCGCCGTACCACGGTGTGTTCGGTGAACGGTCGACGACGTTGTCGCCGGACAAGGCGCTGATCGGGATGAACGTGACGTCTCGCAACTCGAGCTTGGCTGCGAACTCCGTGAACTCGTCGATCACCCGCTGGAATGCCGCCTCCGACCAGTCGACGAGGTCCATCTTGTTGACGCAGATGACGAGGTGTGGCACGCCGAGCAGCGAGACCAGCACGGTGTGGCGACGCGTCTGCTCCACCACGCCGTGGCGCACGTCGACGAGCACCACGGCGAGATCCACGTTCGATGCACCGGTCACCATGTTGCGCGTGTACTGCACATGGCCCGGGCAGTCGGCGATGGCAAAACTGCGTCGCGGCGTTGCGAAGTAACGGTGTGCGATGTCGATGGTGATGCCCTGCTCGCGCTCGGCGCGCAGGCCGTCGGTGAGGAGGGCCAGGTCGGTGTAGTCGCTGCCGCGGCGCCGACTGACGTCGGTGATGTGGTCGAGTTGGTCGTCGAAGATCGCCTTGCTGTCGAGCAGGAGACGTCCGATGAGCGTGCTCTTGCCGTCGTCGACCGAACCGACGGTCGCGAATCGCAGCGCCGACCGCCGCATCAGAAGTACCCCTGCCGCTTGCGGTCTTCCATGCCGGCCTCACTGATGCGGTCGTCGGCGCGGGTGGCGCCGCGTTCGGTCACCCGTGCGACGGAGGTCTCGTCCACGACCTGCTCGGGGTTGCCGGCGGATGACTCGATGGCGGCGGTGCACGTGGCATCGCCGACGGTGCGGAACCTCACCGTCGTGGTGAACGCGGTCTCGTCCGGAAGCATCGTGACGAACGGGGTGACGGCCATCAGCATTCCGTCACGCCGGAACACCTCGCGCTGGTGTGCGTAGTAGATCGAGGGCAGCTCGATGCCGTGCTCGGCGATGAAGCGCCAGATGTCGAGCTCGGTCCAGTTGCTCAGTGGGAACACGCGGAAGTGCTCGCCCTTGCGGTGACGAGTGTTGAAGACCCCCCAGGGTTCGGGCCGCTGCTGCTTCGGGTCCCATTGGCCGAACTCGTTGCGGTGGGAGAACACGCGCTCCTTCGCCCGTGCCCGTTCCTCGTCGCGCCGGGCGCCGCCGAAGACCGCGTCGAACCCGTGCTCGGCGATGGCGTCGAGCAGCGTGACCGTCTGCAGCACGTTCCGACTGGCGCGGGGCCCGGTGACGTCGGCCACCCGTCCGGTGTCGATCGAGTGCTGCACCGATGCCACCACGAGTCGCAGCTCGTGGCGTGCGACGACGGCGTCGCGGAACGCGGTGACCTCGGGGAAGTTGTGCCCGGTGTCCACGTGCATCACCGGGAACGGCAGTGGGGCCGGGCGGAATGCGGCCATCGCGAGATGCAGCATCACCACGCTGTCCTTGCCGCCGCTGAACAGCAGGGCAGGCCGCTCGAACTCGGCGGCGGCCTCGCGGATGATGCCGATCGATTCGTCGATGAGGGCGGGGGAAGCCATCGCCCGCGGACCTTAGCGTTGGTTCGGCGAAAGCGGCAGGTACACGGTGACGGTGGTGCCCTCGCGGGCGCGGCTCACCAGGTCGACGTGGCCGCCGTGCTGGTGGGCAAGACCGTGCACGGTGCTGAGTCCGAGACCGGTGCCGGAGTCCTCCGTGGCCTGTTTGCCGCTGAAGAAGGGCTCCCAGATCTTGTTCACCAACGCTGGGGGCACCCCCTTGCCGGTGTCGGCGACACCGATGGCAACGTGCGGACCGGTGCCGGGGCTGTCGAGGAGATGGCAGCGTGCCCCGTCGGCCCGTCGCATCGACACCGTGACGCTGCCGCCATCGTCGATTGCGTCCCGCGCATTGGTGACGAGGTTGAGGAGTATCTGCTCGATGTGCGCTGCATCGGCCCACACGTCGGGAAGATCGCGATCGACCTCGACGCGCAGTTCGGCCCGGGGGAACAGCACCCCGCGGAGGATGGGTTCGAAGGCATGCAGCACCCGTTGGAGATCCACCCACCGTGGTTCACCCGGGCGGCCCTTGGCGAAGCCGAGCAGGTTGCTGGCGAGTTCCGCGGCGCGCTGGGTGGCGACGAGTGCCGTGCTGAGGGCCAAGTTGTCGGAACCGAGTTGTTTGCTGGCTCGTTCGATGTTGCCGGCGACGATCATCAGGAGGTTGTTGAAGTCGTGGGCGATCGATCCGGCGGTGCGGCCGAGCGTCTCGAGTCGTTCACCGCTGGCCATCCGCTGCATGAGGCGTTCCTGGGCGGTGATGTCGTTCAGGAGGCCGATGAACCCGGACGGTCCGTCGGGCATCATCCGACGCATGGTGCGCACCCAGACGGTGACGACCTCGCCGTCCCCCCGCACCAATCGCAACACGGTCTCGGAGGCGCCGAGCCGCTGCGAGTCGCGGATCAGGGTCTCGGCCTCGGCAGCGCTGTCGGGGTGGATGATCGCACGCCACTGGGAAAGTGTCTGCAACTCGCCGATGGAGCGACGCGTGAGGTCGGCGGCGTTCGGGCTGACGAAGTCGAACCAGTCGCCGTGTGGTCCTGCGACGAGCACGGTGAGGGGCAGGTCGGCGACGATCGTGCGGAACCGCAGGTCGAGTTCGGTCAGGCGGTCGAGCAACTCGAGGTCGCGACTGCGGTCGATGGTGAGTTCCACGATCGTGTCGCCGACACGCCGCAGGGTCTCGCTCGCCGATGACCAGTTCGTGACGTCCGGGTCCGAGCGCAGCATTCGGCTGACG
>JBJTXX010000326.1:0-3091 GCA_046082485.1 Actinomycetota bacterium | reverse complement strand
TTGACGGCCACCGCACGCTCGAGCCCGGTGGCGGGGTCGACCGCCACGGCACGGTGCACCTGGCCGATGCTCGCTGCTGCGATGGGCACGGGGTCCCACTGCACGAACAGGTCCTCCGGTCGGGCGCCCAGGTCCTCCAGCACCACCTGAGCCGCCAGTTCGCCACTCATGGGTGGTGCACTGGCCTGCAATTGTGCCAGTGCCTCGCGCAGCGGTGCCGGAAGGCCCTCGTCGACGTAGCTGGCCATCTGGCCCAGCTTCATGAGAGCACCCTTCATGTTGCCGAGACGTTCGGCAACGGCCTCGGCCGTGCGGAGTTCGCGCTCCTGATCGAGCTCGATGCGGCGCTGGGCATCGGCGAACAGCTTGCGGGCGGCCGTGCTGGCGTATGCCGCGCCCACCGAGGCGCCGAGTCGCACGACATCGGCGTTCCGCTGCATTCGGGTGGTGCGCAGGTGCAGGTGATGGCCCGAGCGCTGCCAGCGGGCGAACGCTGCCGCGGCGACCGCGACCGCGGCCGCAAGGCCGATGAGGCGGCGCAGCCTCACGGTCGGTCCGCCGATCGTTCGACCGCCGATTGCACGGCGCGCAGCAGCGTGGGAACGAACCGTTCCGGCAGCGCGGCCACCGAATCGTGGTCGCCATCGACCCGGAACGCCTCCGCGCGCTGCACGGTCTCGAACAACCGCACCTGGCGGCGCACGGGCACCACCCGGTCGCGCATCGTGATGACCACCGAGGTGGGCACGTCGACCCCCTCCAGCCACTCACGTGCGTCGTAGCGGCCGATCTCGCGGCCGGCCTCGAGCACCATGCGCCAGTCGTGCAGCGATGCCTCGTGGATGGCCCAGGGTTCCCACTGCTCGGTCTTGCGTTGCAGGTACACCTGATCGGTGAGCCACTGTTGCGCCTGAGCCGGTGTCAGCCGTGCGAGTGCCGCCATGCCCGACAGCCCCATGAAGCCCAGTCGCTCGTTGCGTGAGCTGCGGAAGTACGGCGCGGTGGCACACAGCACCAACGCCCGCACCCGATGCGGGTGCCGCCGCCAGAAGAGCTGCGCCACCGGCCCGCCCATGCTGTACCCCACCGGGATGACCCGATCGATGCCGAGTTCGTCGCACACGGCCAGGGCGTCGTCGGCACAGTCCTCCAGGCGGAAGGCCTTGCGGCTGCGGATGCCGCGGCCGTGGCCCCGGTGGTCGAGCGACACGACGCGGTAGTGCTGTGCCAGCGGGTGGTAGCAGGTGTACCAGTTCAGGTCGGCCGTGGCCGTCCAGCCATGCAGCAACAGCACGGTGGGCGCCCCCGGAGGGCCGTCCATCGAACGCACGAACGTCGTGCCCCGGCCCGGCAGCTCGAGCGCCGCGCCGTGGGGCAGCGTCGGCGTCAGCCGGTGGTGGTTGTCAGTCCCGGGCACGTGCCGTTCAGCCATTCCTCGATGCGGTCGGATGCCGCCTGGAAGTCCGCGCCGCCCAGGCCCTCGGTGGCTGCCGAGAGCGCCTGCATCTTCGTGGGGTCGCTGAGGGCGGCGGCCCAGGTGTCGGTGTCGGTGATGCCAGCCGCGGCGAACGCATCGCTCGCTGCGCCGAATGCGGCCGACATGGTGGCGAAGTCGCCACGAATCTCGTCGGGGCCAACTGCCGAGAGCTTGTCGAACGCCCGGGCGAACTGCGCCAGCGCCTCGAAGAACGCGCCTTCCGAGGGGGAGGACACGTCGCCGAACGCATTGCCGATGGCTTCGGCGTCGTCGCAGCGTCCGTCGGCTGCTGCCAGGAAGGCGGCGGCCAGTGCATCGCCCAGGTCGGTTGAGCCGTCGGTTGCCGGGGGAACCGTGGCGGCGTCGGTGTCGACGGGGGCACTGGTGTCGACGGGGGCCTCGGTGGGGGCCGGCGCCGACGTGTTCTCGCTGGCACTCGTGGCGGTGCCGGCGTCGTTCGAGCCGCACCCCACAGCGAGGACGGCAGCCACCGCAGCGGCGAGGAAGTGCTTGCGATCGATCATGGGGGATTCCTTGGGGTGGGGCCGTGCCCCGACAGTGGTGCCCGGGATGGGCGGGAGTGGGGGCTATGCCGTCTCGACGTCGACGACGAGCACCTTGAGCGTGTTGCCGTTGACCTCGTACTCGACCCAGTCGCCCTCACTGTGGCCGACCAGAGCCTTGCCGAGCGGGCTGCTGAGGCTCATGATGCCCGCCCCGGCCGGAGGGGTCTCCTCGGGGTGACCCAGGAGGTACATCTCGGTGTCGTCGTCGCCCTCGTACTGGATGGTGACCACGGTGCCTGGGCCGACAGCGCCGTGCTCGACACCTTCGAGGATCAGGGCGTTCTCGATGAGGTGTTCGAGCTGGCGGATGCGGCCTTCCATGTGGCCCTGTTCGTCCTTTGCGGCGTGGTAGTCGCCGTTCTCGGACAGGTCGCCCAGCAGGCGCGCGGCCTCGATCTTGTTCGCGACCTCGATGCGGCCGCGGGTGGTGAGGTCGAACAGCTCTTCCTTCAGGCGGTCGTACGCCGCACGGGACAACTGGTGGCTCGCCATAGAGCGCCGAAGTGTACCGGCGGGTAACGTGCAGCCCCTATGGCACATCGCATTGCGGTCATCGGTGGCGACGGCATCGGGCCGGAGGTCACGGCCGAGGCGCTGAAGGTGGTGCGGGCCGCCGGCGTGCAACTCGAGACGGTCGATTTCGACCTCGGGGGCGCCCGTTACCTGCGCGACGGCGAGATCCTCAGCGACTCCGTGCTGCAACAACTGTGCGACTTCGACGCCATCCTGCTCGGCGCCGTCGGCACACCGGAGGTGCCGCCCGGCGTCATCGAGCGCGGCCTGCTGCTGAAGATGCGGTTCGAGCTCGACCTCTACGTCAACCAGCGTCCGTTCGTGGGCACCGCCCCGGGCGGCAGCGTGCCGCACGACTTCATCGTCATCCGCGAGAACACCGAGGGCCCGTACGTGGGCGAGGGCGGCGTGCTGCGCAAGGGCACCCCGCACGAGGTCGCCACGCAGGGCTCGGTGAACACCCGTATGGGCGCCGAACGTGCCATTCGATACGCCTTCGAGTTGGCCATGACCCGCCGCAAGCACGTCACGCTGG
>JBJTXX010000325.1:0-4240 GCA_046082485.1 Actinomycetota bacterium | reverse complement strand
CCACCCAGTTCCACCCCGAGAAGTCGGGGGAGGCAGGGTTGGCGATGCTCGCCAACTGGGTCGGGGCGCTGGGGGCGTGATGATCGAGCTCTATCCCGCGATCGACCTGCGCGAGGGGCGTGTGGTGCGACTGCTGCAGGGTGACTACGACCGCGAGACCACCTACGGCGACGACCCGGTGGCCGTCGCCCGTTCCTTCGCGCAGGCCGGGGCGCCGTGGATCCACGTGGTCGACCTCGACGCGGCTCGCAGCGGCTCACCGGTGAACCGGCCGGTGGTGGCGGCCATCGCCGCAGCGGTGGGTGGCGCTGCACGCGTGCAGACCGGCGGCGGTGTGCGTTCACTGGCCGACGCGCAGGCACTGGCCGATGCGGGTGTGGCACGGGTGGTGATGGGCTCGGCCGCCGTCGCGGACCCGACGCTGGTGGCGACGGCATCGGGGGTGGTGCCCGTGGCGGTCGGCCTGGACCACCGCGACGGTGAGGTGGCGGTGCACGGATGGACGCAGGGTTCCGGGGTGGCGCTCACCGACGCACTCGGTTGGTTCCCCACGGCCGCCGCGTTCGTGATCACCGACATCGCCCGCGACGGGATGCTGCAGGGGCCCGACGTGCACGGGTTGGCCGCGGCCGCCGCGGCGACCTCCGTGCCGGTGATCGCCAGTGGCGGAGTCGCCTCGCTCGACAACATCCGTTCCCTGTGCGACGTTCCCGGCATCGCCGGTGTCATCACGGGCAAGGCGCTCTACGAAGGCCGCTTCACCGTGGCCGAGGCCGTGGCGGTGCTGGCCCGATGATCACCGCCCGCGTCATCCCGTGCCTCGACGTCACGAACGGCAGGGTGGTGAAGGGGGTGAACTTCGTCGACCTCCGCGACGCCGGCGACCCCGTGGAACTGGCGGCCCGCTACGACGCCGAGGGGGCCGACGAGTTGGTGTTCCTCGACATCACCGCCTCGTCCGACGGCCGGGCCACCATGGTCGGGATGGTCGAGCGCACCGCCGAGCAGGTGTTCATTCCCTTCACGGTGGGTGGCGGCATCCGCGAGGTGGCCGATGCGCGCACGATGCTGCGCGCCGGCGCCGACAAGGTGAGCGTGAACACCGCCGCCGTGCAGCGACCGCAGTTGATCGCGGAGATCGCCGCCGAGTTCGGCGCCCAGTGCTGCGTCTGTGCGATCGACGCCAAGCGACGCGAGGGCGGCTTCGAGGTGTACCTGCACGGTGGTCGCACGCCGACGGGCATCGATGCGGTCGAATGGGCAGTGCGCGCCACCGAGCTGGGTGCCGGCGAGATCCTGCTCACCTCGATGGACCGCGACGGCACCAAGGAGGGTTTCGACCTGCTGCTCACCCGCGCCATCGCCGACGCCGTCGGTGTGCCGGTGATCGCGAGCGGCGGCGTGGGCACCCTGCAACACCTCGTGGAGGGCGTCACGGTCGGCGGTGCCACCGGCGTGCTGGCGGCCAGCATCTTCCACTTCGGCGAGCACACCATCGGCGCGGCGAAGGCGGCCATGACGGCAGCGGGTGTGCAGGTGCGCCCGGCGTGAGCCTGCCGCTGGTGCAGCCGTTCACGCTCGTCGACGGTGGCCTGTCGACCGTGCTGGAGGAGATGGGCGAGCACCCGTCGGGGCTGCTGTGGACTGCCGCCGCGCTGGTGGACCGACCGGGGCTGATCACCGAGGCGCACCGCCGGTACGTGCAGGCCGGTGCCGACGTCGTGATCACGGCCGCCTACCAGGCCAGTGAGGCAGGGTTCGTGGCGGCGGGCATGACGCCGGCGCAGGCGCGTGCGGCCCTGTTCGGCACCACCGAACTGGCCCGCGCAGCCGGGGCCCGGTGCGTAGCGGCCTCGGTGGGCCCGTTCGGTGCGTGCCTGGCCGACGGCAGCGAGTACCACGGAAGGTACGCCGCCGACTGGCACGAGGTGCGCCGATTCCATCGGGCTCGTCTGGAAGTGCTGGCGGATTCCGGCCCCGACGTGTTCGCCGTGGAGACGATGCCCGGCGCCGTGGAGGCCACGATCGTCATGGAGGAGTTGCGGGCCCTCACCGATGCGCCGGCGTGGGTGAGCTTCGCGTGCAACGGGCCGCACAGCACGTGCTCGGGTGACCCGATGGCGGTGGCGACGACCTCCGTCGCGGCGGTGGCGCAGGCCGTCGGGGTGAACTGCACGCAACCGTCGCTCGTGGGTGCACTGCTGCGTGATGCGGCCTCGGCGACGGACCTGCCCCTGATCGCCTACCCGAACCACGGCGCCGCATGGGACGCAGCGACCAAGTGCTGGGTGGGAGCGGCCGACGGCACCGACCTGCCGGAGTATCTCGTCGAGTGGCTCGACGCGGGAGCACGACTCGTGGGCGGATGTTGCGGTGTGGGCACCAGGGGTGTCGCAGCCCTCGCCGCTGCCCGTGCCCGCCACTAGGGTGCGGCACATGGCTTCGAAGATGCAGTACCGCCGTCTGGGTGGCAGTGGGTTGCAGGTGTCCGTGCTCTCGTTCGGCAGCTGGGTGTCGTTCGACAACCAGATGAAGGACGACATGGCGCTGGAGTGCATGCAGGGCGCGTTCGACGCCGGCTGCAACTTCTTCGACAACGCCGAGGCCTATGCGGCTGGTGAGAGCGAGGCCATCATGGGCCGTGTCATCCGCGAACTGGGCTGGGCCCGCCACAGCTACATCGTGAGCACCAAGTTCTTCTGGGGCATCCACGGCAACGTGCGCAACATGCGCAACACGCTGAACCGCAAGTACCTGATGCAGGCCATCGACGGTTCGCTCGAGCGTTTCGGCCTCGACTGCATCGACCTCGTGTACTGCCACCGGCCCGACCCGAGCACCCCGATCGAGGAGACCGTGTGGGCGATGAGCGACATGGTCAGCTCAGGCAAGGCGCTCTACTGGGGGACCAGTGAGTGGTCGGCTGACGAGATCCGCGCTGCGTGGCACATCGCCGACCGGCACCACCTGCACAAGCCGGTCATGGAGCAGCCGCAGTACAACCTGCTCGCCCGTGAGCGGGTCGAGAAGGAATACGCCCGCCTCTACGACGAGATCGGTCTCGGCACCACGATCTGGAGCCCGCTGGCCTCGGGCCTGTTGACCGGCAAGTACCGCGACGGCGTGCCCGCCGACAGCCGCGGAGCGCTGCCCGGCTACGAGTGGCTGGGAGAGCGCCTCACCGACGCCGCGTCGCTGGCCAAGGTGGAACGGCTGCGTCCCGTCGCCGAGGAACTCGGCTGCAGCATGGCGCAGTTGGCCATCGCATGGTGTGCCGCCAACCCGCGGGTGTCGACGGTGATCACCGGTGCCAGCAGGCCCTCGCAGGTGGTCGAGAACTTCGCCGCCCTCGACGTGCTGGAGTCGCTGACCCCCGAGGTGCTGGCTCGCATCGACGAGGCCGCCCGATGAGGACGTCGCTGCAGGATCTGCTGGCGACCGGCCGCACGCTGCTGGCCGACGGCGCCACCGGAACCAACTACTTCGCTGCCGGCCTGCAGAGCGGTGAACCACCGGAGTTCTGGACGGTCGACCACCCCGACCGGGTGGTGGCCCTGCACCAGCAGTTCGTCGACGCCGGGGCCGACATCATCCTCACGAACACCTTCGGCTGCAACCCGAACCGCCTGAAGTTGCACAAGGCCGAGGCCCGAACCTACGAACTCGCCAAGGCCGCAGCGGAGTTGGCGCGCAGCGTCGCCGACGCAGCCGACCGGCCGGTCGTGGTGGCGGGCAGCATCGGCCCCACCGGCGAACTGTTCGAACCGCTCGGCGCGCTGACCCACGAGGCAGCCGTGGCCTCCTTCGCCGAGCAGATCCGCGGCCTGCAGGCCGGTGGCGCCGACGTCGCGTGGATCGAGACCATGTCGGCGGTCGAGGAGGTCCACGCTGCGGCGACGGCGGCCATCGAGGCCGGTATGCCGTACGTGGTGACCTGCTCGTTCGACACCGCGGGCCGCACGATGATGGGCCTGCTGCCCAGCAGCCTCTCGGGGGTGCTGGCAGCGGAACCCGTCCCGCCGCTGGCGCAGGGCGCGAACTGCGGCGTGGGCGCACCCGACATCCTCGTCACGGTGCTCGAGATGCGCAACGCCACGGTGCCGGTGGTGAGCAAGGGCAACTGCGGTGTGCCCCAGTTCGTGGGCACTGAGATCGTGTACTCGGGAACGCCCGAGTTGATGGCGCGCTATGCCGCGCTGGCGGTCGATGCCGGTGCGCGCATCAGCAGGGGGTGTCGGCT
>JBJTXX010000324.1:0-18048 GCA_046082485.1 Actinomycetota bacterium | reverse complement strand
GCTCGAGGGTCTCGAGGGCGCCGACCCCAGCATGTTCCAGGGAGCGGTGTGGGTGCTGACGCCGAGCCCCGCGACCTCGGACTCGAGCTTCGCGAAGGTTGCCGCAGTGGTGGCCGAACTCGGGGCGGACGTGGTGGCGCTCACGGCCGAGCGGCACGACCAGGTGGTCGCCGTGGTCAGCCACGTTCCCCACCTCACGGCGGCGACGCTCATGGGCCTGGCCAGCGACCGTGGCGAGGAACACGCGGCTCTGCTGCGGCTCGCTGCGGGCGGCTTCCGCGACATGACCCGCATCGCGAGCGGGCACCCGGCCATCTGGCTCGACATCTGCGCCGAGAACCGCACGGCCATTCTCTCTGCGCTCGACGGCATGATCGGGGGCCTGCAGCACATGCGTGCCGTGGTCGGCTCCGACGACCGCGACGAGTTGCGACGACTACTGGCAAAGGCGCGCGAAGCGCGGGCGAACCTGCCCATCAGGGGGGCGCGACCCGGTGAACTCGCCGAGGTGAGGATTCCCATCCCCGATCGCCCGGGTGCTGCGGCCGAGGTCTTCACGCTCGCTGCTGAGCTCGGCGTCAACATCTCGAGCTTCGAGGTGGTGCACAGCATGGAGGGCCGGGGCGTGGCGGTGGTGCTGGTCGATGCCGGCGCCGCGGAGATGTACCGGGGTGGTCTGATGGCGCGCGGGTACCGCCCCGCCGTGCAGGCGCTGGGCTGACCCGTGGACGTCTACAGGGTGGCGCCGATCGCCGGGTTGCTCGACGCCACGGTCGAGGTGCCGGGGTCGAAGAGCATCGCGAACCGCGCTCTCGTGTGTGCCGCACTGGCTGAGGGTGAGTCCGTGCTGTCGGCGGTGCCCGACGGCGACGACAGCGAGGCGATGCTCGAGTGCCTTCGCCTTCTCGGCGTCACTGTCGAACGGGCGGGTTCCGACGTGGTCATCGGCGGCGGTGGCCCGGCTTCGTTCCGCAAGGGACCGATCACCCTCCCCACGCGGTTGGCGGGCACGACGTCGCGGTTCCTCACAGCGCTCGCTGCCCTCGGGCCGGGGCCGTACACGATCGATGGCGCGCCGCCGCTGCGTCGCCGACCGATGGCGCCGCTGCACGAGGCGCTGGTTGCGATGGGGGTGCAACTGGCTGCCGTCGACGTCCCCGGTCATCTGCCTGTCACCGTGCGTGGCCCCATCGACGTCACGGTCGACGAGGTTCGACTGCGCGGTGACATCAGCAGCCAGTACCTGACGGCCCTGATGCTGATCGCCCCGTACTTCCCGTCAGGACTTCGGTTCGTGCTCACCACACCGCTGGTGTCCCGTCCGTACGTGCGGATCACCGCCGCGGTCATGGAGGCGTTCGGGGTCGGCGGTGTCGAGTTGGGGGATCGCATCGTCTCCGTGCCGGCCGGCCGGTATGTCGCCCGCCGCTTCGACGTGGAGCCCGATGCGAGCTCGGCCGGCTACCCGCTCGCTGCCGCAGCGATCTGCGGCGGCCGGGTGACGGTGCCGGGTCTCGGTGACGGTTCAGTACAGGGCGACGCAGCGTTCTGCCACGTACTCGCCCGGATGGGGTGCGACGTCCGCCAGGACGCTGGCAGCACCACCGTGGCTCGCAGCGGCTCGCTGCGAGGGGTGGAGATCGACATGGTCGAGATGTCGGACCTCGTGCCCACGCTCGCGGTGGTCGCCGCACACGCCTCGTCGCGAACCACGATCCATGGTGTCGGCTTCATCCGCAACAAGGAGAGCGACCGCATCGGTGACCTCTGCAGTGAACTGCGGCGTGCCGGCGTTGACGCCGTGGAGGACGATGACGGGCTCACCATCACACCCGGGCCCGTGCGACCGGCCACGCTCGGAACGCACCACGACCACCGCTTGGCGATGTCATTCGCACTGCTGGGGCTGGGTGCGAGCGGGATCGTGATCGAGAATCCCGATGTGGTGGCCAAGAGTTGGCCAGACTTCTGGTCGATGATCGAGGGGCTGAGATGAGCAGGGCCGAGGTCGCCGCATTCGACGTCGACGGGACGCTCACCGTGCGCGACTGTGTGCGACCGTTCCTCGTGCGGGTCGGCGGCTGGGGCGGCGTGGCCGCGGCCATGGCTCGCCGCCCGGTTTCGACCCTTGGTGCGGCCGTGCGCCGCGACAGGGACACCATCAAGGAACTCATCGTGGGCGGCGTGCTGCGTGGCCGTGAGGTGGTGCAGGTCGAGGTGCTCGGCGAGGAGTTCGCCGAACGGGTGCATGCCAACTGGCTGCGCGACGACACGGTCGCCCGCCTTCGTTGGCACCAACGGATGGGGCACCGAATCGTGCTCGTGTCCGCGTCCCTGAGCCCCTACCTGCGCCCGCTCGGACGACTCCTCGGTGTCGACGACGTGCTGTGCGCCGAGCCCCGCCGGGAGGGTGATCGCTTCGCCGACGGGCTCGATGGAGCCAACTGCAGGGCGGCCGAGAAGGTTCGCCGACTCGAGGCGTGGATGCAGGCGCGCGACCTCACCGACGCGACGGTCTGGGCCTACGGCGACAGCGCCGGCGACAGGGAACTGCTCGCACGCGCTGATCACCCGTTGCTGGTGGCAGGTGTGAGGGTGCCGGCGGTGCCGGCGGGGTTCCCGTCATGATGCGCGCGCTCGTTCGCGAAGCGCGTCCGAAGCAGTGGATGAAGAACGTGCTGGTCTTCGCTGCACCGGCGAGTGCCGGTGTGCTCGACAACTGGCCGTGGCTGTGGCGCACGATCGTCGCGTTCGCAGCGTTCTGCCTCCTGAGCAGCGGCACCTACTACTGGAACGACATCCACGACGTGGAGGCGGACAGGAAGCACCCGAAGAAGCGCCTGCGGCCCATCGCCAGCGGTGCCGTGCCGTTGGGTGTCGCCAAGGTCGTGGGCACCGGACTGTTGGCGGTCGGCATCGGCGTCGCCTTCGCCGTGCACTGGAAGCTCGGCTTCGTGGTGGTGGGGTACGTCGCCCTCACCACTGCCTACAGCTCGGTGCTCAAACACATCGCGGTGGTCGACCTGGTTGCGGTGGCGACGGGCTTCGTCCTGCGTGCGATCGCCGGAGCGGTGGCGACCGATGTGCACATGAGCACGTGGTTCGTGCTGACGACGTCGTTCGGCTCGCTGTTCATCGTGGCCGGCAAGCGGTACGCGGAACTACGCGAGTACGGCGACCACGCGGGGGCAGCAAGGGCGTCGCTCGACGACTACACGCTCGGGTTCCTGCGCATCGTGCTCTCCGTGAGCGTCGGCTCCGCGCTCGTGTCGTACTGCATCTGGGCATTCGACACCCGCGAGGTGAGCGGCGCCACGTGGCCGTTCTACGAACTGTCGATCCTGCCGATGGCCACGGCGCTGTTGCGCTATACCCTGATCCTCGAACAGGGGCACGGGGCGGCACCGGAGGAGATCTTCGCCTCGGACCGCACCCTGCAGGTGCTGGGCGTGATCTGGGTGGTCGTGTTCGCGATGGGGGTGTACCTCGCATGAGTTCGTTCGGCACACTGCAGACGGCGACCGAGAGGGTCCGCGACGTCAACGGCTGGATGAGCCCCGATCAGGCGGAGCGCCTGTATCGGGCGGCGGCCGCCACCCGGGAGGGCGACCAGATCGTGGAGATCGGCAGCTTCCAGGGTCGCAGCACGATCGTGCTCGCCCATGGTGCGCCCGAACCCGTGCCGGTGATCGCCATCGATCCGCATGCGGGCAACGACCGCGGGCCGCAGGAGATCGAGGGCTACGAAAAGGCGGCAGCGGGGGACCACGAGCGATTCCTCGCGAACCTCGATGCCGCAGGTGTCTCGCATCGCGTGCGGCACGTCCGGGCCTTCAGCGATGCCGCCCACCCGCAGGTGGGTGGCGAGATCGCGATGCTGTACATCGACGGCGCCCACCGGTATGCCCCGGCACGGGCCGACATCGTCGACTGGGGGGCACGGGTTGCGCCCGGTGGCACGATGCTCATCCACGACTCCTTCTCGTCGGTTGGCGTCACTCTCGCCATCCTTCGCGAACTGGTGCCGGGCCCGAGATTCCGTTACGTGGGTCGGTCCAGATCGCTCACGGAATACCGCGCCGACCTCGACGGCACGACCCGCAGTCGGGTGCTGAACGCGCTCTCACAACTGGCGCAGTTGCCGTGGTTCGCGAAGAACCTTCTGGTGAAGGTGCTCATCTCGGTTCGCCTCGGCGGGTTGCTGAAGGCGATCACCGGTCGAGAACCCGAGTGGCCATACTGATGGCCATGGGTTCGCCGGTGAGGACGTCGCTGTCGGGGTGGGGGCGCGCGAACCCTTCGATCGCCGATGTGCTCGAGTTGGCCGGTCATGAGGTGGCTGCGGCGTTGAAGGAAGCCGGCACCCGGGGCGCTCTGGTGCGCGGCCTCGGTCGCAGTTACGGCGACGCAGCACAGAACGCCGGTGGGCTGGTGCTGCGGCTGCAGGGCTCCGCACACGAGGCAGTGCTGCATGCAGAGCAGGGCACCGTCACCGTGCCCGCCGGGGTGAGCATCGATGACCTGCTGCGTGTGATCGTGCCGCGCGGGTTCTTCGTCCCGGTCACGCCCGGAACCCGCTTCGTCACCATCGGCGGGGCCATCGCCAGTGACATCCACGGCAAGAACCACCACCTCGATGGGTCGTTCGGCAACCACGTGGTCGCCATCACCCTGCTGCTGGCCGATGGGTCGACCATGGTGGTGGGCCCCGAGCAGGGCGCAGACCTCTTCTGGGCGACGGTGGGCGGGATGGGGCTGACCGGTGCCATCCTCGATGCGACCATCCGTCTGCTGCCGATCGAGACCAGTCGCATGTCGGTCGACACGACGCGCGTCCCCGACCTCGACACCCTGTTCGAGACCATGAACGAGAGCGACGATCGCTATCGCTACAGCGTCGCGTGGATCGACCTCGTTGCGAAGGGCAGCAGCCTCGGCCGCAGTGTGCTCACCCAGGCGGACCACGCCGTTGCTGCCGAACTGGGCCCCAAGGAGGCCTCGCTGCCCCTGGCATACGGCCCCCGACAGGTGGTCTCGGTGCCGCCCGTGGTGCCCCCGAGCGGGGTGCTGAACCACCTGACGGTCGCTGCCTTCAACGAACTGTGGTTCCGCAAGGCGCCACGGCATCGAGAAGGGGAGTTGCAGGGTATTGCGGCGTTCTTCCATCCCCTCGACCTCGTCGGGTCCTGGAACCGCGCCTACGGCGCCAAGGGCATGGTGCAGTACCAGTTCGTGGTGCCATTCGGTCAGGAGGACGCGATGCGCACCGTGATCGAACGCATCTCGGCCAGCGGAGCGGCATCGTTCCTCGCTGTCCTGAAGCGGTTCGGGGCATCGAACATCGGCCACCTGAGTTTCCCGGCTCCGGGTTGGACGCTTGCACTCGACCTGCCCGCGGCGTCGAGGGGGCTCGCCGATCTGCTGCACGGCCTCGACCGGGTGGTGCTCGACGCAGGCGGGCGTCACTACTTCGCGAAGGACGGGCACACCACCCCCGAGGCCATCAGGCGCGGCTACCCCCGACTCGAGGAGTGGAAGACCATCCGCCGTTCCGTCGACCCCCACGGGGTCTGGCAGAGCGATCTCGGCCGCCGACTCGGCCTCACCGACTGACAGCAGGAGATCCGTCCCACATGCACACCGCGCTCGGCGAACCGCAACACATCCTCCTGCTGGGGGGCACCAGCGACATCGGGCTTGCGATCGCCCGCGAACTGCTGACTCCGGCAACACGTGCGATCACCCTTGCCTGCCGCGACGCAGCGAAGGGCGAAGCCGCCGCGGCCGGTCTGCGTCACGGCACGCTGTCGGTCGACGTGGTGGCGTTCGACGGCCGCGCCACCGACACCCACGAGGCGGTCATCGCCGACGTGGTGACCCGCCACGGTGACATCGACCTTGCGGTCATCGCGTTCGCGCTGCTCGGTGAGGGCGAGGGGACCTCGCGTGACGTCGCTGCAGCGGCCGAGATCTCGCATGTCAACTTCACCGCGAACGTCACTGCGACGATCGCCGTCGCCAACCGGATGCGCAGCAAGGGGCACGGGGCGGTCGTGTTGCTGAGCAGCGTGGCGGGCGAGCGTGTCCGCTCGGCCAACCCGGTGTACGGCGGGACGAAGGCCGGTATCGACGGGGTCGCCCAGGGCCTCGGCGATGCACTGGCCGGCGACGGGGTGCACGTGATGGTGGTGCGTCCGGGGTTCGTGCACTCGGCGATGACGGCCGGTCGCAAGGCGGCGCCCTTCGCCACGACACCCGAGAAGGTGGCCGAGGTCACTGCACGAGGTCTGCGCAGTCGCCGGCGCATCGTGTGGGCCCCGGGAATCCTCCGTTACGTGTTCATGGCCTTACGACACGTACCGGGGCCCGTGTGGCGCCGCCTGCCGCTCGGCTAGTTCGCGCTCGAAGTCGATCCGCCGCTGGGCACCGATTCCGATTCCGGCGGGGCTGATGCCGTCGCCCTGCTCACAGCGGCGGTACAGCAGCACGAGGGCGTCTTCCCAGTTCCCGACCAGGCAGAACCGGTCGGCCACCACCTGATTGGGGGCTTCGCTGCCGAACTCGCTGGAGGCATTCGGTTCGTACCAGCCGGTCCAGAAGTTGGTGAGCAACAACCAGTCCGCCGAGGCCACGTCGGCGGCGAGGCTCGAACCCTCCCGATCGGCCAACCCCGGGTCCATCTCGATGTAGTAGGTGGCCGGTTCGAGTTCGGGGAACATGTAGTGGAAGGCCACGTCGCTGTAGATGGCGCGGCTCAGGTCTGCGGGGCCGACGAGGAGGCGTTCGCCCGGCTTCGAGAGCCGGTCGAGTTCGTCGATGGCTGCCTGACTGGAGCGCTGGAGGGCGACGTTGCCGAAGTAGAAGCGGCGGTCGTCGCGGTGCACCTCGAAACCACCGGGCTTGTTGCCCACCGAGATGCGGCTCTGCAACAGGTAGTAGCGGTAGGTGAAGAACGGGCAGACCACGAACAACACGGCGCCGACGACGAGACCGGCGACGACGGCGGGATGCGCCGTGACTCGGCCGGCCGTCTTCCTGCGGCGCAACAACTCCACCACCAGGCAGGGGAGCAGGGCGAACGACACGCACGAACCCCACGCAAGGTGGGTGCTGTCGGGGCGCTGCATGGCCTGCAACAACATGCCCAGACCGAACAGTGAGCCGGCGAAGAGCACGTCGTGGCGCAGCCGTCGGGCGATGATCGGCGTGCCGATGGCGACGATGATGACGACGAAGAACCAGACGAACAACTGGTGGTTGGCGGCGAGTGCGGGGAACCTCCACCACGGGGCATCGAGGGGGCCCTCGGCGACGGCCTGCAGCGCGCCATCGATTCGACCGAAGCTCGGGGGAGTCGGCAACTCGCGACCGGGGCGCAAGGCGAAGACCGGGTCGAGGAACATCCCCCGGAAGCTGGGCCCGATGCCCGCCATACCGAGGTGCACGATGACCGGGACGAGGCCGATCAGCAGGCCGACCGACGCGGGCCGCCACCCGCGTGGCATCCGGCCACGGCGGTTCCACAACAGCCAGCCGTGCACCAGCGACAGCGCGACGACGAGGTCGGGCCGGTAACCGAGGGCGAAGCCGGCGAGCACACCAGCCCCCACCAGCGCCGACGTTCGGTCGCGTCCCTCGAGGAATCCGGCTCGGATGGCCAGCACGGCGCTCCACAGCCCGAGGGCAACGCCACCTTCCCACGCGAGCGCGGAGAGCCCGATCGGGGTGAGCACGAGCATCGTCACGGTCACGGCCGTGATCACCGCGGTGAGCCGGCCCCACGCCCGTGCAAGGGTGTAGAGCGCAAAGACGATGCCGAGGTGCTGCAGCAGCCCGAACACCCGCTGCACCTCGAGGGTGTAGCCGAAGAGCTGGTACCAACCGGCGAGGACGTGCAGCGAGAATGGTCCGTAGAGGTGCAGGAAGTCGACGTTCGGCACATCGCCCTGCAGCACCCGGTGCGGGAACACGAGCATGAAGCCTTCCTCCATGCTGCTGCCGGTCGAGAGGAACAGGCCGCGCAGCGGAAGAGCGATCACGGCCAACACGGCCACCAGCGCGAGCGCGGTGTCGCGTTGCCAGCGCCACCGGATGCGTCCGCCCAGCACGAAGGGATGGTCGTCGCCGGTCACGTGGCGATGCTAGTGAGCGTCGCTAGCGTCGGGCCGGAATGAGCCCGCAGCCGACGATCGCCGACATGGCCACCGAGATGATCTCGCTCGGGGTCCGCCGTGTGCACGTGTTGGCGTGGCGCGACCTCGATGACCCCGACGCCGGCGGCTCGGAGGTGCACGCCGACCAGTTCATGCGGCGATGGGCAGCGGCGGGACTCGACGTGATGCACCGCACCTCTGCGGCGGTGGGGGCTCCTGCAGAGTCGGTGCGCAACGGGTACAGGGTGGTGCGGCGCGGCAGTCGTTACAGCGTGTTTCCCCGCGCCATCGTGCATGAGGTGGTCGAGGCCCGCCGTCACGACGCGATCGTCGAGATCTGGAACGGTGTGCCATGGTTCAGCCCCGTCTGGAGCCGCAAGCCGAGAATCACGTTCCTCCACCACGTCCACGGGCCGATGTGGGATCAGATACTTCCCGGCCCGTTGGCGGCAGTCGGTAGGGCCCTGGAGGCGCGAGTTGCCCCGCCGTTCTACCGTAGAACGCTCACGCTCACCCCGAGCGATGCCACGCGTGACGAGTTGTTGGCACTCGGATTCCGTCCCGGACGAACGGTCGCCGTTCCCAACGGCACCGACGAGATGTTCCAGCCCGGCGGACGCCGGGCCGAGAGGCCGACCGTGGTCTGCGTGGGGCGTCTCGCCCACGTGAAGCGCCAGGACCAACTCATCGAGGCCGCGGTGATCGCTCGCAGGAGGGTGCCCGACCTGCGGTTGGTGATCGTCGGTGACGGCCCCCTCCGCCCGGAACTCGAGTTGAGCATCTCTGCGCACTCCGCTGCGGACTGGATCACCCTTCCCGGCCATCTGACGCACCGGGAACTGATCTCGCTGTACCAGCAGGCCTGGCTCGTGAGCAGTGCCTCGCTCGCAGAAGGATGGGGTCTCACGCTCACGGAGGCCGCTGCCTGTGGCACGCCTGCCGTCGCCACCGACATCAATGGTCATCGCAGCAGCGTGGTGGACGGGGTCACCGGGGTGCTCGCACCCCTCGACCGGCTGGGCGACACCATCGCCGATGTGCTGCTCGACCACGGGCGCAGGGAGGCCCTCGGGGCCGCTGCGCTCGAGAGGGCCCGCACGCTCACCTGGGAAGCTTCGGCAACAGGGGTGCTCCGCGGCCTCCACTCCGAAACCCTCGCCCGCTCCACGCGAACTTGAGTTCGCGCGACCGTGTCCCGAGGAACTTAAGTTCGCGCGTGGGGGAGGAGGCGGGTGGCGGTCTTCAGAGCCTTGAGGGCGCCCTGCTTGGCCGTGGTGCGGTGGTGACTGCGGCCCTCTGCGGTGGTGCTGGCGCGGTTCCCCAGGAACCAGTCGTAACTGTCCGCCAGCATCTCCGCGTTCGAGAACCTCGGTTGCCAGCCGAGCGCCGACTGCACATGTTCGATGTCGAACCACAGCGACTTGCTGTACATCATCCAGTGGTAGGGGGCGAACGGGGCCAGGTGCAGTCGGGCGGCCGCCTTCATCCCCCACGCAGCCGGAGTTGCCGGCAGGGAACGCACCTTCGAACCGGTGCCGGCATGGGAGCACAGCGACTCGAGCGACTCGCGCATGGTGCCGAACCGGTCGGTGCCAGCGTTGAAGACCGCGGCACCCGGGGCATCGCCAGCGCGCAGGCAGACCTCGGCGAGGTCGTCGGCATGCACGAACTGGTAGCGGTTCGAGCCGTTGCCGAGCACGAAGATGTCGGCGCCGTCTGCCACCCACTCGAACAGGATGCCGAAGATGCCGAGACGACCATGACCGAGAATGGTGCGCGGTCGGACGATGGTGACGTCGAGTCCGTCGCGGACCGCCGCCATGCAGGCCCACTCCGCTGCCAGTTTCGCGTGGCCGTATTCCTCGACCGGTGACGGCACCGTGGTCGGCAGGACGGGGTTGCTGCGGGGCACGCCGAAGACGGCGCTCGAAGAGGTGTGCACCACCTTGCGCACGCCCGAACGACGACACGCGTCGAGCAGCAGCACGGTGCCGTCGACGTTGACGGTGCGCAGGAGTTCGTGGTCCTTCGCCAACGGCACCTGTGCGACGTTGTTGAAGACGATGTCGGCACCATCGACGGCGGCGGCCACGACCTTCGGGTCGCGGATGTCGCCGAGCACCACGTCGACCCCGGGAAAGCGGTCGTCGGCGTCGTTCAGGTCGAGGATGCGCACCTGGTGCCCCGCATCGAGCAGACGCCTCACCAGCAGTGAGCCGAAGTAACCGCTGCCTCCGGTGACCAGCGACACCGTCACAGTTCGAACCCCTGCTCGAGGCACCAGCGGATGCTGGCCCGCATGCCGTCGTAGAGCGCGAACCGTGGCTGCCAGCCGAGTTCCGCGACCGTGCGGCTGATGTCGCAGGCGATCGTGTGGCCCATCTCGCCGAGCACGTGCAGCTGCTGTTGATAGAGGCCCACCGACTGCAGCGCGCGATCTGCGGTCTCGGCGACTCGCGCGGCGAGTGTCGGCAGTTTCGTGCTCGGCGGCTTGACCTCGAGGCCCTCATCGGTGAGCGCCCGTCCGACGGTCTCGACGATCTCTGTCACCGTGTAGGGCTGCTCGTCGGCGACCCAATAGCCCTTGCCCTTCGCTGTCGGCACGAGTTCCGCTGCCAGCACGCCGTCCACCAGGTTCTCGACGTACACCATGGACCGGCGTTGGTCCCCCTTGCCGATGACGGGGAACCTTCCCGATCGAACCATGCGGAAGAAGGTGGTCTGCCGGGGCGGTTGGAAGGGACCGTAGAACCACGGCGGGCGCACGATGGCAGCATCGAGCCCGTTGCCCATGGCTTCCTCGACGGCCAGCTCGGCCTGCATCTTGCTCTTTCCGTAGCCGAGATAGGGGTTGAAGGGCTCATCCGGTCGGAACGTGTCGTCGCGGTGCGGGTTGGTGCCGAAGGGGCTGTTCGACGACACGTGAACCATCCGGCGGACGCCGGCGTCGAGCGCTGCCTCCGCCACGTGGCGGGTGCCGTTCGCATTGACCTCGGTGAACTGACGCACGCGCTGTGGGTGGATGATGCCTGCCGTGTGCAGCACGTCGGTGTCGGGTCCGACGCCGTGCAGCAGGCGGCGCGCGGTCTCGGCGCGAGACACGTCGCCGACCAGCACGGTGACGCCGGCACGGTCACCGACGAAGGCCTTGAGCGCCTCGGCCTCCGCAGTGCTGTGTGCCAGCAGCCGGACCTCGGTGCGCTGGGGGTCGGCGATCGCACGGTGCGTCAGCGCCCGGCCGAGCCACCCGTTGGCGCCCGTGATCACGGTGGTGTGGGGTGCGGCCCAACGTTCAGGCATGACGACCTCCGGAGGCGACGAATCGACGGGCGTTGCGAATGGCGAATGCCATCACCGACGCCTGCGGGTTCACGCCGGGGGCGGTGGGCAGCAGTGAGGCGTCGTTGACGTGGATGTTGCGCTGGCCGTGCACCCGGCCGAACGAGTCGGCGCCGCATCGCTCGGTGACCTCGCCCATCGGCACGGTGCTGCAGAGATGGACGGTCATCACCGAGGCCTTCGTGGCGCGGAAGGCCCGCTGCATCTGCGCGAGGTCGCGCCGGTTGCGCACGACGGGGGCACCCTTGAACGAGGGAAAGACGTCGGTGGCGCCGGCCTCGAGCATGAGCAGGGCGAGGCGGGCGAGGCCGCTGCGCAGGAGTTCACGGTCGCGCTGGGTGAGGCGGTAGGTGACGATCGGGTCGCGCAGGCGTGGCAGCGAGAACACCCTGCCCCGGCCTTCGCTGGTGATCGCGGCGTAGTACACGCTCATCCGGCGCCAGTCGGTGACGGCCTTGCGGAACGTGGGCCACTGATCGAGCAGGCTCAGCGCAACGAGACCGGGGTTGCTGGCCGAGCCGCCGAAGGACAGGTGGGGTGAGAACTCCTTGACCTGGTGAACGGGAACGTCGTCGACCACGTTCAGTTCGTCGGCGAAGCGGGCTGCCAACTTCACGGTGGGGTGTACCGCCAGCGTGTGACCGATCGCGCCCGGGACCGCGGACCGCTGCAGCAGGGCCGGCGTCTGGATCGCGCCGCCGCAGACGAACACGTGCTTGAAGCGGATGGTGCCGCGTGTGCCGTTGGCGAGCGTGGTGCGGGCGACGGTGGCCGTGCCCCCCGAGTGCTCGATGCGGTCGACCCGACAGCCGACGGCGATGCGTGCGCCTGCCGCAGCCGCACGGGGCAGGTAGGTGCGTGTCATCGACTGGCGTTCGCCCTTCGTTGCATCGTCACCGTGGGGGTAGGTCATCCATCGCGGCACCTCGCCGTGTTGCCAACCGAGCCCGGCTGCGCCTCGCCGAAGCATCTCGCTGGGTGCACTGTGCCCGGCCGGCACCGTCCGCACGCTGATCGCCCGCTCGACCTCGTCGGCAATGGAGAGGATCTCGGCAGGGTCGAAGTCGGCGATGCGGAAGTCGTGCTGCCACCGTTCGAGCAGGTCGCCCGGTGGGCGCCAGTACAGACCGCTGTTGACCTCCGTGCCGCCGCCGGCACATCGGCCCTCGGTGTAGGCGATCGAGGGTGTGCCCAACGCGACGGTGACCCCACCAGACCGGTACTGCTGGTCCATCTGGTCGAGTGAGAACGGCACCACGGCGCCCTGCTCGACCCAGTTGCCCTCCTCGACCACCAGCACGTCGAGGCCGGCCTCGGCGAGGATGGTGGCCGTGGTGGCGCCTCCGGCGCCGCTGCCGATGACAAGGATCTCGGCGTCCATGCCCGCCGTGGCCTGCTGGGCGATCATGGCGCCGCCCCGGTGCCCGTCGCCGCCTCGATCGGGGTGCCGTCGGGGCGGGTGTCGGGCCAGTTCTCCCAGACGTAGGCGAAGCCGAGTGACCGCACCAGTCGGGGGTACTCGGCGACGAACGGAAGAGGCAGGTCGGTGAGGAAGCGCACGATCGGCCATCCAGCGGGCAGGCGCAGCAGGAGGCGCACCACGCTGCCGATGGCGAGCACGCCGAAACGGGTGAAACTGGGAAGCGTGTCGACACGGTGGGCGACGAACAGCACTGCCTCTGACCTTCGGGCCGTGGGCAGTCGAGGCAGGTCATGGGCGAGCAACTGCTCTGCGAATGGTCCGACGACCGGGAGTGCTGCGACCTGCTGCATGGGCAGGGTCAGCGTAGCCGTGGGCAGGCGAAGGGGAGCAGTAGCATCGCCGGTCGTGCGTCGCCCAACGATCGACCGTCGGTCCGCTGCGACGATCACAGTTGCGCTGCTGCCCATTGTCGTGGCGGCCGTGCGCTTGCTGGTGTCACACCGGGCGCCGCTCGGCGACAACGGCCTCATCGCCCTGCGGGCACACGACGTGCTGACGGCCGATCACCCATGGTTCGGCACGTGGACCTCCGCGTCCCTGTCTGCCGGAGTTGACTTCAACAATCCGTCTCCGCTGCACTTCGACCTGCTCGGCGTGTTCGTGAAGCCGTTCGGCGTATCGGCCGGTGCCGTGCTGGGTGCTGCGGCGATCAACGCAGCGGCGATCGCGCTCGCGATCCGCCAGGGGCTGCACCTGGGCGGTCGCCGCGGCGAGTCGCTCATCGCCGCCGCGACTGTGGCGCTCTCGTTCTCGCTTGGCAGCGAGATGCTGGCGGACCCTTGGCAGCCTCACAACCTGGTGCTGCCGTTCCTGGCATTCATGGTGACGTGCGCGACGCTGGCGGCTGGGCGGTGGAGGTCGGCCCCGTGGGCGGTGGTGGTGGGCAGTGTGGTGATGGGTGCCCACCTCAGTTTCGTGTACCTCGTGCTGGGGCTGTTGCTGGTGTCGGGTCTGCTGGCGTGGCGTACCTCACCGGACGGAGCCCGGCGCGGCTTGACCTGGGCAGCGGTGGCCGGGGCGCTTGCGTGGCTGCAACCGTTGATCGAGCAGGTCACCGGTCACGGCCGCGGCAATCTCTCGCGGCTGATCGAGGCGAGTTCCGGTGAGCAGCAGGCCATCGGCCTGCGACTCGGTGCGCGACTGGTGGCGCAGGTGGTGGCGCTGCCCCCGTGGTGGCTGCGGCCTTCGTTCACCGACTCGGTTCCCGACACGGCCTATTCGCCCGACGGGCAGCTGCGGCCTGCGGGCGTGGTGTCGGCACCGGTTGCCGGGGCGGCCCTCCTGATACTGCTCGCACTCCTTGGTGCCCTCGTGGTGCTGTGGACCAGACGCCGGGAGGTGGCGGCGAGGGGCATCGCCGTCGTGGCACTCGTGGGGCTAGCGGTCTCGATCGGCACTGCTGCGGTGATGCCCGCCGGCGTGATCGGTCTCGCGCCGCACCAGGTGCGATGGCTCTGGCCGGTCGCCGTGATGGTGACGGTGGCGCTGGTTGACGCAGCCGACCGGCTCCTGCTGCGCGATCGCGTACCCCGCCGGCGGCGTCTGAGGGCGTCGGTGGCCGTGGCGGTGGTCTGCTCGCTCGCGAACCTCCCGGCGCACCTGAGCGATCTCGGCCCCTCCGATTCGCGTCAGGTGAACGACACCGTGCGATCACTCATGCAGCAGGTCCGGCAGGCAGGTCTGCCCGGCCCGACCTACTTCGACGGTTCCAATCTGGTGTTCGCCGAGCCCTACAGCGGGCCCGTGCTGGCCGCTCTTGCCGAGGCGGGCGAGCCGATCCGCGCCGGGGACGCCTCGTTCGCCCGCCAGCTCGGTGAGCACCGCAGACGGAGGAACGACGAGCAGTGGTCGTTGCAGGTGCGCGCGGGAGCCGGTGCGGACCAGGTGAGCGACGGGGAGCGCCTGCTGGCAAGCGCTACTGCACCCAACGGGGACATCGTGGCGGTGGTGGTGCGCGAGGTGGCCGTCAGCGACGCCTGAAGTCTCGGCGGTACCTGCGCAGGGCTCGTCGTACGGCGACGAGTTCGAAGGTCGACCTCACCGAGTCGAGCAGGCCGAGTTTCGAGCCGCCGACTTCGCTCCATTCCCTCAGGGGAACCTCGAGAAAGCCGTCGACTCCGTCCACGGCGAGCCTTCCGAGCAGTTCGACGTCGAACGACCACCGACCCAGGAAGGGCCGCTGCAGCGCGGCATCGAGCAGCGGGCTGGCGGTGAACACCTTCGCGCCGCACTGCGTGTCGTAGACAGGGAAGCCGAGCACGATGCTGCTGGCCGTTGCGAACAGGCGCCCGGTGTAGTGCCGCGCGTTGCTGCGACGGATGTCGTGGCCCATCAACGCCACCCTCGAGCCGATGACGACGAGTCGAGTGCCACCGGTGCACTGGTGCACGAGGCGCAGCACCTCCGCCGGGGGAGTGGCGAAGTCGGCGTCGGCGTAGGCGACCACGGAACTGCCGGCGGCGAGCGCGGCCTGCAGGCCCTGACGAACGGCCTCGGCCTTGCCGCTGTTGCGAGCGAGCGCGTGCACGGCGATGCGCTCGTCGAGGGCGGCGAGCCCTTCGATCAGCGCCAGCGTGCCATCCGTGGACCCGTCATCGACCAGCAGAACGCTGCATCCCCCATCGAGCAGTTGCTGTACCGCATCGCGACGCAGTCGGCGTTCCTCGTTGTAGCAGGGGATGACGACGGTGCAGACGGTCACGCCGTACCCCTGGCCCTGCACACGGCCCACACGCTGAGGCCGGGCGGTCGGAAGCGGCGGTTCGCAGTGAGGCGACCGAGTGCAGCGTCGAACCCGAGCACCGTCGTGACCGCGGTGGTGACGGCGCGGCCGTGCGTCCATTGCGACTCGGGCGAGTCGGGAGCCGAACGCGGCCGCACGCGCTCGGCGATCGCGGAAACACCACGGGGCAGCAACAACGACGTGAACAGCGAACCCTCGCTGACCACATCGAGATGGCGTGAGAGCAGATCGTGCAGCGAGCGTGCGCTGTAGCGCCGGTGATGACCGAGCGCCGTGTCGTGGCCGGTGAAGAGCAACTGGTGGGCGGGCACGCTCACCACCAACGTTCCGCCGGGGGCGAGCAGTGGGGCGATTTCGTCGCGCACGAAGGCGTCGTCGTCGGCGACGTGCTCGATGACGTCGAGGGCCAGCACCAACGGAGCCCGGTAGGGCGGAGCCGTCGCCGTGCGCAGCAATCCGGCCGGCACCGCCTCGTCGAGGTCGGCGTCGGTGTAGTGGGCGTCCCAGCAGGTGATGCGCGCGCCGGGGGGAAGGTCGCAGAGCAGTTGTCCGGCGAACCATCCGTCACCGGCGCCCACGTCGATCACCGTGGTCGGTCTCGAGGGCAGGGCGTCGGCCACCACGCGCCGGAAGAACCGTGACCTCGCGACCTCCCAGGGATGGCGCTGCGGGTCGATTCGGCGCTCTCGGAGGTCCACGTTCCCAGCCTACGAGGGCGCTGCCGCTAGCCTGCAGCAACGTGCGCACGCTCGTGGTCGTCCCCACCTACAACGAGGCCGACAACATCGTGACGTTCCTCACCGCCGTGCGGGCTGCCGCGCCCGAGGCCGAGGTGCTGGTGGTCGACGACAACAGCCCCGACGGCACCGGAGCGCTGGCCGACGAAGCGGCTGCCTCGATGGGCAACATCACGGTGCTGCACCGCACGGGCAAGGCCGGCCTGGGCGCCGCCTACCGCCACGGCTTCGAGGTGGCCTTCGAGCGAGGGCACGACGTGATCGTCTCGATGGACAGCGACCTCTCGCACGACCCGGCGGTCATACCGACGATGGTCGGGCTGGTGCAGCAGGGAGCCGACGTCGTGGTGGGTTCGCGCTACGTGCCCGGCGGCGGCACGGTGCACTGGCCGTTGCGGCGCAGGCTGTTGTCGCGGTGGGGGAATCGCTACACGGGTCTGGTGCTGGGGTTGCGGGTGCGCGACTGCACGAGCGGCTTCCGGGCGTACAGGGCCGCGGCCCTGCGCTCGGCCAATCCGGGGGAGACCTCGGCTGAGGGCTATGCGTTCCTCACGGAGCTCGTGCGGCGGCTCGCCAGGAGTGGCGCCCGCATCGTGGAGACGCCCATCCTGTTCCGTGACCGGGAGCGTGGTGTGTCGAAGATGTCCGGCCGCATCATCGTGGAATCGATGTGGTTGGTGACGAGGTGGGGCATGCGCGACCTCGTGTCCCGCCGCCGCCGGTGAGGCAGCGGGCCACCCCGACGAGGGTGGCGCTGCTCGCGGCTGCCGTACTGGGACTGCCGCTGCTCGTCGCCGCCGTGGTGCTGCGTGGCCGGGGTTACCACCCGGTGCTCGACCTTGCGATGACAGAGTTCCGCGTGCGGGACGTGGGCAGCCGGCACACCCCACTGATCGGCCTGCCCGGCAGGATCGGCCGCTTCCCCGAACAGGGCAGCCATCCCGGCCCGCTCAGCTTCTACCTCATCGCCCCGGTCTATCGCCTGTTCGGTGCCTCGGCTTGGTCGATGCTGGTGGGTGCCATCGCCGTGAACGTCACTGCGCTCGGCACGGCGGTGGGAATGGCGTTCCGTCGCGGCGGCTGGTGGTTGGCCGCGGTGGTGTCGGTGTGGTTGCTCGTCGCGATGCGCGGCTACGGCATCGGGGTGCTGACCCAACCCTGGAACCCGTACCTCCCGCTGGTCGCGTGGACGGTGGTGGTGCTGTGCGCCTGGCTGGTGCTCGAGGGCGACGCTGCGGCACTGGTGCCGATGGTCGTCGCGGGTTCGCTGTGCGCCCAGACGCACATCCCCTACCTGTTGCTGTGTGTCGGCCTCTTCACCGCGGTTGCGGCCGTCGTCGCGGTGCGTTGGCGGCGGGGCGCGGAAGGTGCCGGGCGGTGGCTGTCGTGGTCGGTGGGGGTGGGGGTGCTGCTGTGGCTGCCACCCTTGGTCGATCAGGCGGTGCGTGACCCGGGGAACATCCGGATGCTGCAACAGCACTTCATGAATCCGTCGGAGGAACCGATCGGTGTTCGTCAGGGCGTTGGGGTCCTGCTGCGACACCTCGACGTGGTGCATGCCGTCTTCGGCGGGGCGGGCTCCGGTGGGTTCGT
>JBJTXX010000323.1:0-1920 GCA_046082485.1 Actinomycetota bacterium | reverse complement strand
GTGGCACGCTGCTGCAGCGCTGGCCGCAGCAGCGCGCCGAACGAGTCGTGGATGTCGACGGCCAATCGGTGCGGGTGAAGGTCGGCGACGGCCGGGTGAAGCCCGAGCACGACGACGCGGCCGCCGCAGCGGCGGCGTTGGGCGTGCCGCTACGCGATGTGCTGCACCGCGCCACCGAGGCGGCGCGGCAACAACAACAGCAGTAGCGACGACGGCCGCCGCAGCGGCCCTTCGTCACGCCGCGAGTGCGGCGTCGACCACCTTCTGCAACTCGGCGGGCTCGATCTCGCCCGACACGCGCACCTTCACCTTGCCGTCGGCCCCCACGATCACGAAGTACGGCCAGCCACTGGCACCGAACGTCTGGGCCACCTTGCCGGCCGTGCCCTCGCCGCCGCTCTCGTCGACCATGACCGGCCACGGCCAGCCCTTGTCCGAGAACCACTTCGCCGGCGGGTAGTTCACCTGGGTCTTGGCCACCGCAGTGGCCAGGCCGATGACGCGAAGGTCGGCCGGCACGGCGCCGCTGTTCTTCCACTTGATGAGGCGCGGCACCTCGGCGTTGCAGTGCGGGCACCAGTGCGCGAGGAACACCACCATGTAGGCACCGTCCTTGCTGTCGAGCGCGATCTTCTCTCCGTTGAAGTTCAGGCCCTCCACCACGGGTGCGGTGAGGCCGGCAGCGGGGTCGGCGCCGCCGCCGCTCTCGAACTTCGGCAGGGCGTCGCCGGTGATGGTGACGGGCTGGCTGTCGGGCAGGCCGCTGAGTGCGTCGGTGGTGACGGTGCTGCCGTTTGTGCTCGAGGCGTCGCCCCCGCCGCCAACGCTCGCCCACACGATGCCGCCGACTGCCACGAGTGCGAGCACGGCGATGATGCCCCACATGGTGTTGCGGCTCATGCCGCTCGAGGGTGCATCGGCCGATGCGGCGCCTTCGCGCCGGGCTGCCTTGGCAGCCTTCTCTGCCGCCTTGCGACGGGCTTCAGCTCGCTGACGGTTCGCCATCTTCGTGGGCCTCCAGGGGTTCGGGAAGAAGTACGAGAGCAAGGATGGCGGCAAAAGCGCAGAACGCCATCACGGTGAGGGTGACCGAGGGGAAGCCGGTCGGCTGCAGCGACACCTCGTCGCGCCCGCCGAACGAGACGAGGTTGGGGATGGCGCACGGCACCGAGGCAGCGCATTCCTTCGACTCGCTGACCAGACCGCGCTCGAGCAGGTTGTGCCAGATGCTGACAAGGATGCCGATGGTGGCCAACGGTGCGACGTACCACTTGACGCCACGGTCCTTGCGTAGCACCGCCACGATCAGGATGACGGCGAGCGGGAACATGCACACCCGCTGGTACCAGCAGAACCGGCACGGCAGCCAGCCCTTCGACTCGCTGAACCACAGGCTGCCGAGCGTGGTGACCGTGGCGACGAGCGCCGCCAGGTGCAGTTGCCAGCGATGCACGAGATCGAGGAACCGCACCGTGGGCACCGACGGCACGAGTCGGGCCACCACCAGCGACAGCGCGCCGAGCAGTGCGACGATCGCCATGACGGCGAAGATGTCGTGAGCCGTCTGGGCGGACATTCCCTCATTCTGACGCGAAGGTCACGAATTGTCATGGCAGGATGGCTCACGTGCTGCCCCCGGTCGTCGACTCGTCGTTCCTGTTGGCGCATCCGCTGGCGGTGCGCGCCGACGTGCGCTGGTACCTCGACGGCCGCGACGGCCGGGTCGCGTTCGAGCAGGCCCACCTGCCTGGGGCCGTGTGGGTCGACCTCGATGCCGCCCTTGCCGCGCACGGTCTGCCGGCCGGCGAGGGCCGCCACCCGCTGCCCGAACCGGCCGACTTCGCCGCGTCGATGGCGACGCTGGGCATCGGCGACGACACCGTGGTGGTGGCCTACGACGACACCGGCGGTATGACGGCC
>JBJTXX010000322.1:0-1608 GCA_046082485.1 Actinomycetota bacterium | reverse complement strand
CCAGGCGCTCGCTGCCGTCGGCGGTGTCGAGCACCCACAGGCAGTTCACGGGGTCGTCGCCGGCCCGACTGCGGGCGAACACCACACGGGTGCCGTCGGGTGCCACGACCAGGTTGCGCGGTTCACCGAGGGTGAGCCGCTGGGTGCGTGCGTACTGGCGCGGGAACGTGTCGCTCATGCGGCGGCCAATCTACGTCGCCGCCGCAGCGGCGTGCTCGGGCGTCAGGTGCCGGGCACCACGAGGATCTTGGCGTGCTGTTCCGGATTGCCCAGGTCGGTGAACGCCTGCGGCACGCCGTCCACACCCACCGTGCCGGTGTGCCACGGGGCCAGGTCGATGCGACCTTCGGCGATGGCCTGCAGTGATGCGGCGAACTCGTGCGGCTCGTAGGCGAGCGCGAACTGGATGTTGATCTCGCGGCCCAGGGCCAGCATCGGGTGGAAGCGGTCCTCCTGCATGCAGGCACCGACCACCAGGATGCGGGCGTTGCGAGGCGCCATCAGCATCGCCTGCTGGATCATGCCCGGCACGCCGACGGCCTCGAAGATCACCAAGGGACGTGAACCGTCGATGCGCTTCCACGCCTTGATCGCGCTCTCTTCGCGGGGGTCGACCACGGCGTCGGCTCCCAGCAGTGCGGCCAGTTCGCGTCGCTTCGCCGAGTAGTCGGCCACCACGATGGGCCCGATGCCCCGCATGCGCAGTTCCGCGATGCAGGCCAGGCCCACGGGGCCGGCCCCGATCACGATGGCCGCGTCACCCTGGGCGACACGGCTCTTGGCCACGGCGTGCACGCCCACGGCCAACGGTTCGGTGAGGGCCGCCATGTGTGCGGGCAGACCGGCCGGCACCTTCATCGCCAGCATCTCGTTCAGCACCATCATCTCGGCATAGCCACCGTTGTAGCGGTTCGAGTAGCCCACGGTGTGCAGCCCGTCGGCGTCGAACGCCACGGGCATGCTCACCACCACGTCACCGACCTTCAGGTTCCCGCAGTCGGGGCCGAGGTCCACCACCTCGCAGCAGAACTCGTGGCCCATCACCGTGTCGAGGTGCGGCTCGAAGGTCTTCGGTGCCATCGGGTCGGCGGGGCCGTCGCCCATCAGCGAGGCGGTCATCGACCGGACCTCCGCGCCGTGCTGCAGCATGTGCAGGTCGCTGCCGCAGATGCCGCAGGCGAGCACCTTGGTGAGCACCTGGCCGGGGCCGGGTGTGGGGTCGGGCACTTCGTCGACTCGCAGTTGCCAGTCACGCATCACGGCTGCACGCATGTGGCGCAGCGTATGCCACCCCCGCCCGGCCCGCCGATACCGGCCACCCGGCGCCACCTCGATCGCTGGTACGGATCTGGTCCGTTACGGACCGTTATCGTGACAGCGGTCGTGTCGCGAACCGCCCCGACACCACAATGCTCGAGTTGGTCATGTGACAACGACACCGTGTGTCGCCTCGAGCGGACCAACTCGGGAGGTCAGACCCTCCGAGGGCTTGTAGCGCGGAACTGATGATCTGGCTGTGCGACTGTTGCAGCGGGGCTCACGCAGTGAAGTGGGCGATGGCCTCGACCACCACCTGCCAGGCGGCGTCCGCGTCGAGGTCGGTCTGCC
>JBJTXX010000321.1:0-11245 GCA_046082485.1 Actinomycetota bacterium | reverse complement strand
CACCTCGGTCGATGCATCGTTCACCGACGCCATCGGTGTGCGCGACGAAGGGCGGGTGCGCTACGTCGGCAAGGTGATTCCCCGCGTCGTGCTGCTCGATCTTCCGCTCATCCGCTCCGCCCCCAAGCACCTCAACCGCGCCGGGGTCGGCGACGTGCTGTCGTGCCACACGGGGTTGCACGACTGGCACCTTGCATCCTCCGCAGGGCACGGCCATCCGTGGCACGAGGGGCTCGCGGCGCTCGGCGCACGCCTGCTCGACGAGATGGAGGCCGCCGTGCCGGAGATCGCCGCGGTCAGTGACGACGGCGTCCGATTCCTCGCTGATGCGTATCGGCGCATCGGTGCGGCCTGTGCGTGGGCCGGGCACAGCCGGTTCGAGGAGGGTTCGGAGCACTTCTGGGCATACGCCTTCGAGCACAACACCGGGGCGCACCCGGTGCACGGGGAGATCATCGCGTTCGCCACCTGTGCGCTCTCCCACGTGCAGGGCAACGACCCCGACCGCGCCAGGCGGATCGTCGCCGACGCCCACGTGCGCGCCCACCCGGCCGATCTCGGTGTGCGTCGTGAGGATTTCGACGCCGCACTCCTCGGGCTCTCTGCGTTCGCCCGGGAGAACCAGCTCGACATCGGCGTCGCCGACCTGCACACCATCGACCAGGTCACCGCGGACGCCGCGTGGGACTTCGTCTGCACACTGCCGCGGAGGCACGACTGATGGCCACGATCGCGTTCGAGCACGTCAGCAAGGCCTTCGACGACGGCACGGTGGCAGTGGATGACCTCTGCCTCGAGATCGGTGACGGCGAGTTCCTCGTGCTGGTGGGGCCGTCCGGATGCGGCAAGACCACCTCGCTGCGGATGCTCGCCGGCCTCGAGGACCCGACGAGTGGTCGCATCCTCATCGACGGGGCCGAGGTGAACTCCGTTCCCAGCCGCAGCCGCGACGTGGCAATGGTGTTCCAGAACTACGCGCTCTACCCGCACATGAGCGTGGCCGAGAACCTGGTCTTCCCGCTGCGTATGCAGGGGGTGGACCGTGCCACGCGTCGGGCACGCGCCGAGGAGGTCGCCGCCGTGCTGGGCCTGTCGGAGTTGCTCGACCGCCGCCCCAAGCAGTTGTCGGGCGGACAACGCCAGCGCGTGGCCATGGGCCGGGCCATCGTGCGATCCCCCAAGGCGTTCCTGATGGACGAACCGCTGTCGAACCTCGACGCGAAGTTGCGTGTGCAGATGCGCGCCGAGATCTCGCGCATCCAGCGACGGCTCGGCACCACCACGGTCTACGTCACCCACGACCAGGTCGAGGCGATGACCAGGGCCGACCGGGTCGCGGTGATGCACCGCGGCGTACTGCAGCAGCTCGCATCGCCGGTCGAGTTGTACAACAGCCCGGCGAACCTCTTCGTGGCCGGCTTCATCGGGTCACCGCCCATGAACCTGCTCACTGCATCCGTGCACGCCGAGGGCGATGCCGTCACGCTGCAGTTCGGCAGCCACCGTCTGTCGGTGCCGGACCGACCAGCGCTGCGCGAGCGGGTCGGGCAGGACATCGTGCTCGGCATCCGCCCCGAGGACATCGAGGATGCGTCGTTCCGCAGCGATGCTCCCGACGGTCAGCGCATCCGTGTCGAGATCGACCTCGTCGAGCAACTCGGCAGCGAGGTGGTGGTGCACGTCGTCACCGATGCCCGGGCGGCGGTCTCCGCCCAGATCACCGAGGCAGCGGAGATCGACGGTGCGGGCACCACCGCACCCGCCACCGGCATGCGACTGGTGGCTCGCTGCAACCCACGATCACACCTCCGTCGCGGCGACATCGCCGAGTTCGCTGTCGCCGTCGACCGCCTGCACCTGTTCGATCCCGCGTCGGGCATCATGGTGTGACCCGGGGCGGGGCCCCGGCACAGCGCAGGAGGACGACCCGATGGCGACCGCAGCGATGCCCAGTGCGGAGACAGCCGCAGCGATGGTGCGGCAAGGCGAGATCTCGGCGCGTGAACTGGTGACCCAGTGCCTCGACCTCATCGCTGCCGGGAACGATCGCCTGAACGCATTCGTGCACGTCGATGCCGACGGAGCCTTCGCTGCTGCGGACCGTGTCGACGCAGCCCGCCGTGCCGGTGAGCAACTGCCGCCGCTCGCCGGAGTTCCGTTCGGCGTGAAGGACCTCGAGGACTGCGCCGGCATGCCCACCACCCGTGGCTCGAGGTGGTTCGCCGACGCCCCAGCTGCAACCCGCGACGACATCCACGTGGCGCGCCTTCGGGCTGCCGGTGCGATACCGATCGGCAAGACGGCGACACCCGAGTTCGGCGCGTGGGGCTACACCGCAAGCCCGTTGCTCGGCGTCACCCGCAACCCATGGAACCTCGAGCGCACGCCCGGCGGGTCGAGCGGCGGCACCGCAGCCGCGGTCTCGGCCGGCATCCTCCCGTTCGGCACGGCCAGCGACGGTGGCGGTTCGAGTCGCGGGCCCGGTGCCTCCTGCGGGCTGCCGGGGCTGAAGCCGACGTACGGTCGAGTGCCCACCTTCGGCGTCACCCGTCATGCACAGAACGCCGTCAACTTCGCGTTGGCCACCACGATCGCCGACACGGCCCTGCTGCTCGACATATGCGCCGGCCCCGACGACCGCGACCGCACCAGCCTGCCCCCGGCCGGCGTGCGCTACCGCGAGGCGATCGACACCCTCGACGTCGCCGGGTTGCGTGCTGCATTCTCGGCCGACCTCGGTTTCGTGGTGGTCGACCCCGAGGTGCAGCGCATCGCGGGCGATGCCGCGGGTCGGCTGGTCCGTGCGGCGGGGCTCGTCGAGCCGGGCATCACGGCGACCGTCGACGACTACATCCGCGTCTACGCCTTCATGGAAGGGGCCGACCGGTTCGTCGACGTACCGGAGGGCTGGCAGGATCGGCTCGACGAACTGGACCCGCGGGTGGTGGCCGGATGGCGCCGTGGCGCACAGGTCACGCTGCCGTCGTTCGGTCGGGTGGAGCGCGAGCGCCGACTGCTCGAACTGCAGGTCGCCGAACTCTTCCGTGACATCGACGTGCTGCTCACCCCCACCAATGCGTGCCCGCCGTTCGCGGCGGAGGGACCGATGCCCACCGAGATCGGTGGGCGCGCCTGCCATGCCGGCCATGCAGCGCTGCTGACGATGCTCGCCAACATCGTCAACCTGCCCTCGATCACCCTGCCGGCCGGTCTCACGGCCGACGGACTACCGATCGGCCTGATGGTGACCGCACCTCGCCACCGTGAGGACATCTGCCTGCGACTCGCGCGCATGTGGGAGCACAGCAATCCCTGGCCATTGCACGCCTCCTCGGGCCGCGGGCAGGCGACATGACCGCCTCGGTGCTCGGGGCGCGGCGGGTGCTGGCGGTGCAGCCGCACTACGACGACAACGACATCGGCTGTGCGGGCACGATCCGGCGTCTGGTGATGGCAGGTGCCGAGGTGGTCTACGCCACGGTGACCGACGATCTCGCCGGGGTGCTCGACCCCGAGATGCCCGACGACCGGGCCCGTGCCGGACTGCTCCGCGAGCAGCAGACCGCGGCTGACATCCTCGGCGTCGCCGAGCTGATCGATCTCGAGTGGCCGGACGCCGGCGGCATCGATCACGTCACCCTGCGGGATCAGCTGATCGCGCTCATCCGCGCCCACCGACCCGACGTGGTGATGACCGTCGACCCTTGGCTGGCGCACGAGGCGCACCGCGACCACGTCGCCACCGGACTCGCCGTCAGCGAGGCAGTGCTGCTGAGCGACCTGCCGCGGATCCATCGGGCGTCCGCCGGCTCGCTGTGGGCAGCAACGCACATCGCCTACTACGACACCGACGACGGCAACGAGTTGGTCGACACAACTGCGGTGCAAGCAGAGCGCCACGCCGTGCTCGACTGCTATCGAATGCAGTTCACCGACGAAGCGCTCGCCGGACTGCACCGGGCACTCGACCGGCACGAGCGTTCGCTGGCCCCGAGTGGCGCCACGCACGGCGAGTCGCTGAAGGTGCTGCCCCGCTCCGCGTTGCATATCGGCGTCGGGCGGGTCCGTCGCTAGACCGTCGTCAGACGCGAAGGCGTTCGCCGCTGACCGGATCGAAGCACAGCACCTCGGCCGGCGGCACGTGCAGGTCGATGCGGTCGCCTGCCTGCAGCGGGGTCGAGCCCTCCACCACGATCACCCAGCGCTGCCGGTGGCCCTGTTCCGACGGTTGCCGGACGGAGATGCCCTGATCGCACAGGCAACTGGCCTCGGGAGGCGCCATGTCGACGGTGCACCACAGGTGCCGTTGCGAACCGAGGTTCTCGACCATGTCGACGACCGCCGACAACGGCTGGCCCTCGCCCGCACCAAGGCGCAGACTGGCCGGCCGCACTCCCGCAAGCACGGCCCGCGGGCCGGTCTCGGCGAGGGCGGGCGCGGTAAGCGTGAGGCCACCCACGTGCAGCGAGCCACCCTCGAGCCGGGCGTCGGCGAAGTTCATCTGTGGCGACCCGACGAACGCCGCGCAGAAGGCGTTGTCGGGAGACCGGTAGAGGTCATCGGGGCGTGCGCACTGCTGCAGCACGCCGTTGCGCATCACCGCCACCCGCGTGCCCAGCGTCATCGCCTCGACCTGGTCGTGCGTCACGTACACCGTCGTCGTCCCCAGCTGCCGATGCAGCCGGGCGAGTTCCTCGCGCATGGTGACCCGCAGTTGGGCATCGAGGTTCGACAACGGCTCGTCCATCAGGAAGGCCTTCGGCTCGCGCACCAGGGCCCGGCCCATCGCGACTCGCTGGCGCTGGCCACCCGAGAGCTGGGCCGGTCGACGGTCGAGCAGGTCGGTGAGCTCGAGCATGCGCGCGACCTCCTCGACGCGGCGCGTGATGTCGGACTTGGGAACCTTGTGCAGCTTGAGGCCGAGGCCCAGGTTCTTGCGGACGGTCATGTGCGGGTAGAGCGCGTAGTTCTGGAACACCATCGCCAAGTCGCGCGACTTCGGCGGGTCGTAGGTGATGTCGCGGTCACCGACCAGCACACCGCCGTCGGTCACTTCCTCCAGTCCCGCGATCAGCCGCAGCAACGTCGACTTGCCGCAGCCGCTCGGGCCGACGAGCACCATGAACTCGCCGTCCTCGATGTGCAGGTCGACCGCGTCGACCGCAACCACGCCGTTCGCGTACCGCTTGGTGACCTTGTCAATCGTGATCGACGCCATCGGGGCCCTCCTGTGCGAGCGTAGGCGCGCCGGAGAGCCGGCGCAGCGAGTCATCCAGTCCGCCCGGCCGGTTGCGTGCCAGCCAGACCTTTCCGTGCGCCTCCAACAACCGGCCGAACTCGGCCAGCATCGCGTCGGCATCGATCGCACCGTCACACCCCAACGACGCACGCGCCGACCCGACGGCCAGACGAAGCCAGTCGGCGGTCACGGTGACCTCGTCGACCCACACCTGCGCATCAGGAGCAGGGCTCGCGACCGACGACACCGACGCGACGATCGACTGCAGTTCCAGTTCGGCCGCATCGAGCATCGCGGGGGTCATCCCGCGAGCGGCCAACCCCGGGGCGGTGTCGGGTGAGGCGAGCAGCGACGCGAGCGTGCTGGCCTCCGGAACACGGGGTTCGAGCAGCTCGTCGACGCGGCCGAGCCGAACCGTTGCGGCGGCAAGCGCCAGGTCCCCGGCGATGTGGCGGCGGATGCAATCGACGAGGTCGGGGGCGGCGGCAGCATTCCACGACAGGGCCGCGGCTTGCACGAAGCCGGGCCAGCTGAACGGGTGATGATGGAAGTGCCCCTCGTTGCCCCAATCGCACACCAACAGGCCTGCCGCGCCCAGTTCGACGGCCACGCGCACGGCCTCGGCGACGTTGGCCTCCATCTCGGCCACGCGACCTCCCAGCGACGACCACGTGCAGGTGCCCGGCGCCACCCAGAAGGCTCGGCCCGCAGCGGCGATCCTTCCGCAGCGCGCCTCGAAGGGATGATCGGCCGTGTAGCCCCACTCCACCAACGTCACCCCGGCCGGGAGTTCATCGAGCAGTTCGGGGTGGGGCGCCATCACATCGGCCCACATCAACATCTCACGCCCACGCAACGCAGGCAGGGCTCGCAGCCGATGCACCCACTGCATGTACTGGGCCCTGCGATCCGGGGGAAGCGGCACGCAGAACGCACCGTTGTCGACGTGTGCCCACGGCACCCCCGCGCCAGGCACGTCGAAGATCGCATCCCAGACCCCAGGTGACAGGTCGATGGGCTCGTCGAGGCCGACGTGCACCCATCGCGAGTCGAATGCCGTGGCGACGTTGGCGACGAGTTCCTCGGCGAGCCGGATCGAGTCGGGGTGCTCGGGGTCGAGACAGGCCGCGGGTTCGTGGGCCCCGGCCTCATTGCGATAACCACCCGGCAGAGCCGCCATCGCCGCGTAGCGGGGGTGCGCCAGCCAGCGCTCCATGTGACCGAGCGAGTTCTGCTGGCCCACCAGTTCCACATGGCGTTCGGTGCAGAACCCTCGAAGCCGGGCGATGTCATCGGGCGTGTACGGCGACGCATCGCGCCACACCTCCTCGTGCCCCGGATGGGTGAACGTGTGCTCGATGTAGAGCTGCAAGAGATTCATCCGCAGGCCCGCAAGACGGTCGATCAACAGTTCCAGCGACTCGACGGTCGGCACCCTGTCACGCGAGACGTCGAGCATCACCCCGCGCACAGGGATGACTGGGCCGTCGACGATGATGATGTCGGGAAGCCCGTCGGGGCACAGCCTGTGCAACTGTCGCAGCGTGCACTCGGCGTAGAACGATCCAGCGTCGTCACTGGCCGTCACGCGCGCAGGCTCACCGTCGCGGATCTCGAGTCGATACCCCTGCACGGCAGGCATCGCGGGCTCGGCTCCGCCGTCGAGCGCCGAGACCCACATCGGCCTGGGGCACAGCGAGGTCAGCGCCACAACGCCTCCGGCAGACGACCTGCGGCCTGATGGTGGTCGAGCAACTCGTCGATCATCGCCGTGATCCGGTCGGGGGCCATGGATGCTGCAGCATTCGCGTCCAGCAAGGCCGCATGGTGCACGTGCTCGCGCACACCCTCCACCACGGCACGCACGGCCAGATCGCAGACGTCGAGGTAGCGGCGGTTGACAGCAGCACACTGCGGCGGCAACGGCTCGGCACGGTGCGCTGCCACACCACCCGCGCTCGCGGTCGCAGGCACCTCGACCACACCCCATCGTTGCAACTCGTCGACCAGCGCGCCACCGTCGTCGGCGACGTTGGGCACGTTCGCGTAGATCGGCCGGTCGACGCCGTCGACGAGCGAACGCACGATCTGCGGCGCGTACTCGCCCGAGTCGGCGAGTTCGAGCGGGAACGGCAGTCGCCCGTCGGCGATCTCCGCTGCCGCCCCGATCCAGCGTTCGTTGTCGGCCCTGCGCTGGTCGTATGGGTTCACGGGCAACTCGAACCGCCGGACCTCGTCGTCCCACGGCAGGTACCACGGCACGTACTCGGCGTTGTGCTTCGAACTCTCGGTGACGAAGTAGCCCAGACGGCGCACCATGTCGGCGCGCACGGTCCGCGAGAACTGCGGGTCGGTTCGAGCCAGTTCACGCAACCGCGGATAGAGGTCGTTGCCCTCGTGCTCGAGGCGGGTGAGGAAGACCTGATGGTTCACCCCGGCCCCCGCGAAGTCGAGTTCGCCGATCGGCACCTGCAGGAGGTCGGCGACCGTGGCCGCGGTCTGCCAGGTGGAGTGGCAGAGACCGATCGACGTGATGGCCGGCACGGCGCGCCGCAGCGCCATGCAGCACATCGCCATCGGGTTGGTGACGTTCAGCAGCAGCGCCTGCGGGCACCGGCGCAGCATCTGCTCGGCGATGTCTTTGAGCACCGGAGCCGTGCGCAGGATGCGGATCACCGCGCCGATTCCCACCGTGTCGGCCACGGTCTGACGCAGGCCGTAGCGGGCCGGTATCTCGAAGTCAGGCCGGATGGACTCCTGCAGACCGACACCGATCGAGGTCACCACGACATCGGCCCCGTCGAGTGCCGCCGCGGCGGTGGGATGCAGGGTGATGCGGGCAGGCGTGGAGGCGGCCGCTGCCGCCGCCCGCCCGACCCCGCCGGCGATCTCCAGCCGTCGCGGTTCGGTGTCGACGAGCGCCACCTCGTACTCACCGATGCCGCCGAGCGTGCAGAAGTCGGCCAGTTCCGGCATGAACTGGGCGCTGCCGGCCCCGATCACCACCACCTTCACCGTCCCACCACCTCACCAGCGAGCGCGTCGATCGCCAGCTGTACGGCCCCGCGCACCGGCGGCACCGTCAGCAGCACGGGCTGGGCCGAGGGGCAGTGTTGTGCGACCCTGAGCCGGAAGTGCTCGCCGAACGGGCCGTTGGCGACGTGCACCCCGCCCGACATCACCAGTTCGAACTCCTCATCGGCCATCCCGAGGTGACGGGCCACTCCGCCCACCATGTCGGCGTGACGGCCAGCCAGCCCACGCAGGACGTCGAGCGCCACGGCGTCCCCGGCATCGACCGCCAAGTCGAGCAGGGGCGCGTGCCCGGCGCCCACCACCGCACGGCCCCTGGTGAGTGCCTCGAACAACTCGGGCACCGTGTGGTGGCCGAAGGCCTCGAGCATGATGCCGGTCAGCGCGGTGGCCGGGCCGGTGCCGTGGTGAGCGGCGGCGACCGCCTCGAGCGCCAGCGCCACCATCGACCAGGAGCCGCTCGGTTCACCCCAGCCGACGGCCATCGTGCGGAACCGCCGGCCATCCCGATTCACTCCGGCCGTGACGGTTCCGGTGCCGACGCTGGAGACCATTCCCCACGCCCGTGTGCAACCGGCACGCAGCGCGACCTCGGAATCGTTCACGACCAACATCCCGCCACTGAGGCCCACACCCGCGAGCGCTGCGCGCATCATCTCCTCGTCGCTCGGCCAGTCGATCCCCGCAAGACCGTAGGCAGCCATCGCCACGTCACCGCGACCCGCACCGACATCGCCCAGAAGTCCGTTCACCGCGTCACTGATCGTCGCGACCACGCGTTCGGCGCCGACGTTCTCGTGATTGGTGCCGCTCGTCTGGCACGCAGCCAGCACCGCGCCGTGCAGATCCGCCAGCACCACGTCGGTCTTCGTGCCGCCACCGTCGACTCCCAGCACCAGTCGCACGCCGCTCATCCCAGCCGTCCCAGCCAGCCGGCGTGCACGTCCTTCAACGCCTGCCACACCTCGGGCACCATCGACATGCTCGGCCCGAGCGGGTTCGTGGCAAGTGCCAACCGCGCCGCGTCCTCGTCCCCGTCCACGGCAGCCTGCACGGTGAGCAGTTCGAAGTCCTTCACCACACGGATGAGGGCATCCATGTCGGCGCGCAGCGGCGGCACGGGGAGGGGTTGCGGACCCGATGGCCCGATGCGGGCCGACACCTCCACCACCACGTCGTCGGGCAGGCCGGGGATGGCGCCCGCGTTCGGCGTGTTCACGACGTGCACGGCGCCGTGGCCGCTCACGAGGTCGGCCATCAACGCTGCGGCGGCTTCCGAGTAGTACGCGCCGCCACGCTGCTCGAGGTGCGCCGGCTTGTGGTCCAGTTCCGGGTCGGCGTATTCCTGCAGCAGTGCCTGCTCGATCGCCATCACCTCTGCGGCGCGCGTCGGGCGTCCCTCCTGGTGGCGGACCCAAGCGTCGGTCTCGTAGTAGTAGAGCAGGTAGTAGTTCGGGATGGCACGGAAGAGTTCGATGGCTGCGGCAGACCAACTGGGCTCGGCGCCAGGGTCGGTGCGCTTGCCGACGAGTGCACGCAGGCCCTGCAGCACCTCGGCGGTGCGATCGGCGCCGTCCACTTTCACGCCTCGCACCCAGCTGAGATGGTTCAGGCCGACGTAGTCGAAGTCGACCGAATCGGCGCTGACGCGAAGGCCTGCAGCCACCTCGGCCTTGATGCTCCAGGGCACGTTGCACAACCCGATCGTGGGCACGCCGCCGTGACGGCACAGGGCCTCGGTCACCAGGCCGGCCGGGTTCGTGAAGTTCAACAGCGTGGCGTCGGGGGCGACCCGCTCGATGTCGGCGGCGATCTCGAGCGCCACGGGAATGGTGCGCAGGGCGTTCGCGAAACCGCCCACGCCGACGGTCTCCTGCCCGATCAGACCGAACCGCCGGCCGAGCTGTTCGTCACGCTCGCGGGCAGCCATACCCCCGACGCGGATCTGGCTGACCACGAACCCCGCACCGCGCAGACCTTCCCGGCGCTCGGTCGTCCAGTCGATGCCCACGGCACCACCGTCGCGTTCGGCCATCCTCCGCGCCAACGGCCCGAGCACCGCCAGTCGGTCCGCGTCGAGGTCGACGAGGCTGATGTGCGAGAGGTCCAGTTGCTCTCGCCTGCGCAGCAGCCCGTCGATCAGTTCGGGGGTGTAGGTGGAGCCGCCACCGATCACGCAGACCTTCATCGTGTCCGCCTCATGCCGTGGCCTCCCCATCCGCGCCGACCTCGCCGATCAGCGACGTGAACTCCCAGCGGTTCGTGCCGAGCACCGCACCCTCGTGCTCGATGTGCGCCTCGATCGCGTACCTGCCTGCGGGCAGTCGGAAGGGTCCGGCCTGCAACACCCTTCGCGCCGCATCGGCCAGAAGGTGCACCGTCCGGCCGCCCTGCTCCAGCACGTTGCCCTCGTCGTCGACCACCCGCCAACCGAGCCACGCCCCGCGGAACGAACGGGGCAGGTCGTTCACCCACCACAGCGCGAACGTCGGCGGCTCGTCCGCATCGAACTCGTCACCGTCGCACTCGATCGAGGGCAGCACCGGCTGCATCGCCCTGGCCAGCGCGTCGTAGCCGGGCTTGCATCGGCGAAGGTGGTCGACCACCGACCAACTGACACACGGCCACGGGTCGACGAGCATGAACGGGATGACACCCTGCACACGGGTGCGTTTGGCCCTTCGATAGACCTCGGTGGAGAACTGCAGCGACCGCGCCTGATAGTGCTGAGTGCGTTCGATGATCTGTTCCACCGGGTGGGTCAGCACGTTCACCCCCACCTTGGTGTGGATCTCGTGGTGCTGGAACCCGTGGAACGACCAGTCCTCGATCGTCGCGTCCTCGGGCAGGAAGGTGCGCAGCGTCTCGAGGCACGGCACGGCCTGTGCTCCGTACTCGGACACGAAGGCCCCGCCAGGCAACTCCTTATCAATGGCGCATGGGTCCAGGCTGAGGGCGGTGAGATCTTCCCGG
>JBJTXX010000320.1:0-4483 GCA_046082485.1 Actinomycetota bacterium | reverse complement strand
GCCATGGCCTGCCCGCATGGAACCCGACATTCGCGAGACGGGCAGCGTGCTGGGGCAGGTCGTCGGCGTCCTCACCGATGAACCACAGGGCGTAGTCGTCGAACCCGTACATCACGTCGCCCGAGCCCACGCCCTCGCGGCCGTCCGCGTCGCGCACCCGCACGATCGTGACCGGGAAACGGTGGATCCAGCGGAAGTTGGTGATGGGTGATGTCGATCGAGACGATTCTGCTCACGGCGCCCCTCGCAATTCGCAAGACGACCGTACAAGAAATCGGGGCGACCGTGTAGTGTCGTCGGCCGTGACCGACGTGCAGGAGGGTGGGCGCCGCAGAGGGCGCGACCGCAGCGCCGACAGGGGTCCGCGCCTGCCCGAGCAGATCCCCTACCGCCAGCCCTACATGCGGCTCGAGCCCACCAAGGTGGTCTCCGACGACGAACTCGAGTCCATCCACGAGGCCTCGCTTCAGGTGCTCGAGCGGGTCGGCATGGAGTTCAACGACCCCGAGTCGCGCAGCATCATGCGCGAGGCCGGCGCCGACGTCGACGAGGCCACCATGCGCGTGCGCTTCCCCCGCGAATTGGTCGAGCAGTCGGTGGCGAAGGCCCCGGCCGAGTTCACCCTGCACAGCCGCAACCCCGCACGCAACGTGCGCATCGGCGGCCGCTGGATCACCTTCGGCACGGTCGCCAGCACCCCGCACTTCATCGACCGCAACGGCGTGCGCAGGGCCGGTGACCGCGACGGGTTCCGCGACCTGCTGCGCCTCGCCCAGATGCTCGACATCATCCACTACGTGCCGGGCTACCCCGTCGAGCCGATCGACCTGCATGCGTCCGTGCGCCACCTCGAGGCCACGTGGGACATCCTCACGATGACCGACAAGGGCATGTACTGCTACAGCCTGGGCCGCCAGCGCAACCGCGACTGCCTGGAGATGACCCGCCTCGCACGCGGCATCACCGCCGCGCAACTCGACCGCGAGCCGTCGCTGATCACGGTCGTGAACACGAACTCACCGTTGAAGCTCGACATCCCGATGGCCCAGGGCATGATCGAGTTCGCCCTCCACAACCAGCCCGTCGTGGTCACGCCGTTCACCCTCGCCGGCGCCATGGCCCCTATCACGCTCGCCGGTGCCCTGGCCCAGCAGAATGCCGAGGCGCTCGCCGGCATCACGCTGATCCAGCAGGTGAACCCCGGTGCACCGGTCATGTACGGAGGCTTCACCTCCAATGTCGACATGCAGAGCGGCTCCCCCGCCTTCGGCACCCCCGAGTACGTTCGCACCGCGATGATCGGCGGCCAACTGGCTCGCCGCTATTCGGTGCCCTACCGCAGCAGCAACGTGTGCGCGGCAAACGCCCTCGATGCCCAGGCTGCCTACGAGAGCGTGTTCGCCCTGTGGGGCGCCATCATGGGCGGCGTCAACTTCCTGATGCACGGCGCCGGGTGGATGGAGGGCGGCCTGCACAGCAGCCTCGAGAAGATGCTGCTCGACGCCGACCTGCTGCAGATGGTGGCCAAGATGCTCGAGCCCGTGCCGGTCGACACCGACTCGCTGGCCGTCGACACCATCGCCGAGGTCGGGCCCGGTGGCCATTTCTTCGGCACCGCCCACACCCAGGCCCGCTACCGCGACGCGTTCTACCGCCCGTTCCTGTCGGACTGGCGGAACTACGAGAGCTGGGACGAAGCCGGCCGACCCACGGCCGACCAGCGCGCCCACCGCCTCGTCGACCAGTTCCTCGCCTCCTATCAGGAACCCGAGATGGACGCCGATGCGAAGGCCGAACTGCGCGCCTTCATCGACCGGCGCATCGCCGAGGGCGGCGTGCCCACCGATTTCTAGAAAGAGCAAGGGGACAGCAATGAAGTCATCGGCACAGGTCGTCGTCATCGGCGGCGGCGTCGTCGGAGCCAGCGTGCTCTACCACCTCACCGTGGCAGGCTGGACCGACGTGGTCCTGGTCGAGAAGGCCACCTACACCTCGGGCAGCACCTGGCACGCCGCCGGCGGCATGCACACGCTCAACGGCGACCCGAACGTGGCCCGCCTGCAGCAGTACACGGTGAACCTGTACAAGCAGATCGAGGCGGAGAGCGGCCAGAACTGCGGCATCCACCTTCCCGGTGGCATCCAGTTGGCCGACACCCCCGAGCGCCTCGACTGGCTGCGCATGGCACAGGCCCGCGGCCGGTACCTCGGCATGCACATGGAGATCATCTCCATGAAGGAGGCCAAGGAACTGAACCCGCTGCTGGAGGAGAAGTACTTCGTCGGCGCCCTGTTCGACGAGGACGAGGGCAGCGTCGACCCCACCGGCGTCACGAACGCCTATCTGATCTGCGCACGCAACCGGGGCGCCGAGACCTACCAGCAGACGTGGGTGAACAAGCTCGCGCAGCGAGCCGACGGCACCTGGGACGTCCACACCTACGACCGAAGCACCGGCGACGAGAAGGGCGTCATCCACACCGAGCACGTCGTGAACGCCGGCGGGCTGTGGGCCCGTGAGGTCGGCCGCATGTGCGGTCTGGAGCTGCCCGTGCTCGCAATGGAGCACCACTACCTGATGACCGAGCCGATGGAGGAGGTCATCGCCTACAACCAGCAGAACGGCCGCGAACTGCCCCACATGATCGACTTCGCCGGCGAGATCTACGCCCGCCAGGAGGGTCAGAGCATCCTGCTCGGCACCTACGAGCAGGCCAACCGGGTGTGGTCGCCGAACGAGACGCCGTGGGACTTCGTGTCGCAGTTGCTGCCGCACGATCTCGACCGCATCTCGCCCGAGCTCGAGCGGGCGTTCGCCCACTTCCCCGCCGTCGGCCGCGCCGGCATCCAGCGGTTCGTCAACGGCCCGTTCACCTTCAGCCCCGACGGCAACCCCCTCGTGGGCCCCATCAAGGGCTTGAAGGGCATGTGGAGCGCGTGCGCCGTGATGGCCGGACTGTCGCAGGGCGGCGGTGTGGGCCTGTCGCTGGCGAACTAGATGGTGAACGGTGACCCGGGCGCCGACATCTGGGCCATGGACGTCGCCCGCTACGGCGACTACGCCACGCTGGCCTACACGAACTCCAAGGTGCGCGAGAACTACAGCCGCCGCTTCCGCATCACCTTCCCCAACGAGGAACTGCCGGCCGCCCGACCCCTGCACACGACGCCGATCTACGACCGCCTCACCGACCACAACGCGGTGTGGGGCGCCGGGTTCGGCCTCGAGCACCCGCTGTGGTTCCAGAAGCCGGGTCTCGAACCGAAGGAAGACGTCACCTTCTACCGCTCGAACGCGTTCGAGACCGTGGCGGAGGAGAGCCGGGCCGTGCGTGAGCGTGTCGGCTTCAGCGAGGCGTCGAACTTCGCGAAGTACAAGGTGAGCGGCCCCGGGTCGGCCGCCTGGCTGCAGGGCCTGTTCACCAACACGCTGCCGAGGATCGGTCGCACCAACCTGACCGCGATGCTGAACCCCGAGGGCAGGATCGTGGGCGAGTTCTCGGTCAGCCGCGTCGGCGACGACGAGTTCTTCCTGTTCGGTTCACAGGCTGCCGAGGTGCACCACCCGCGCTGGTTCCTCGCCCACCTGCCCGAGAACAGCCAGATCCGTTTCGAGGTGCTGTCGCTCTCGATGGTGGGCCTCACGGTCGCTGGTCCGCGATCGCGCGACGTGCTGCAGAAGCTGACCCGCACCTCGCTGGCCTCCGCCGACTTCCCGTTCATGGCATTCCGCAAGGTCGACATCGGCATGGCGCCGGTGTGGCTGTCGCGCATGACCTACTCGGGCGATCTCGGTTACGAGATCTGGATGCAGCCCGAGTACCAGCGCTACCTGTTCGACCTGATCTGGGAGGCCGGCCGCGAGTTCGACATGCGACTGTTCGGCTTCCGTGCGCTCATCACCATGCGGCTCGAGAAGAACTTCGGCACCTGGTTCCGTGAGTACAGGCCGATCTACACGCCGCTCGAGGCGGGCATGGACCGCGTGCTGAAGTTCGATCACGACTACATCGGCAAGGAAGCGGTGCTGGCCGAGAAGGCCGCCGGCGGCCCGCAGCGCAAGCTGGTGATGTTCCGTGTGGAGGTGGACCCGGAGGCACCCGCCGACGTGATCGGCGACGAGCCGGTGTGGCACAACGGTGAGGTGGTCGGCTGGATCACCTCCGGCGGCTATGCGCACTACAGCGCCGTGTCGCTGGCGCTCGGCTACATCCCCACGGAACTGGTCGACGAGACCTCGGGTTTCGAGATCGAGATCATCGGCCGCCGCCGTCCCGCCACCATCCAGCACGAGCCCGTGCTCGACCCCGAGGGCCTGCGCATGCGTGCGTAGTCAGCGAGCGGTGCGGCCGTAGAAGCCGAGGTTCTCCTCGTCGCTGAACACCACGCCCGGTTGTTCGTAGAACGAGAACACTGCAACCATGCGCTCCTTCGCCCCCTGCACCGTGGTGACCCGGTGGGCGGTGTTCCGACCGAGGAACACG
>JBJTXX010000319.1:0-6789 GCA_046082485.1 Actinomycetota bacterium | reverse complement strand
TCGAGTTGTTGCGACTCGCCGACATGCGCGCCTGTGTTGTTGCCCGCGAGCGGACAGTTCCCTAGCGACTGGTTTGCCAGGAAGCGGCCTCGCTGGCCGAGATCACACGCTCGAGCAGGCGCTCACGATCACGCTGCACCTTGCTGAGGCGGCGTGCGAGCAGGATGGCGAGCGGCACCTGAGCGAGGGCCAACAGGGCCAGACCACCGAAAGCGAGCGGCATGAAACGCGAGCGCAACTCAGAGGCATGTACGCCCACCAGCGAGTAGCGGTAGTACGTCTCGACGAGGATGGGCGTGCCGTCGGAGGTGCGGGCGCCGAAGTAGACCTCGAGCAACCGGTCGCCGAACTCGGCCAACTCCGCCGTGTTCTCGGACTTCGAGAGGTTGGTCACCGAGACGTGCGAACCCTGCGTGAGGAACAGGTCGGCTGCTTCCTTCTCGAGAGCGAAGTACTTGCCGTTCAGCGAGGTCTCGTCACTCCACAGCACCTGCTGCTCCTGTGACCAGATCTTCATGCGGAGAACGTCGCCGGTCGCGATCATCGAACGCCCGGCCGCATCGACGGCAGCCACCGCCTGTGGATCGCGCCGCAGCAGGTCGGGCGTCAGGAACGGCGCGAGGGCCACTCGGGCCGCCTGCTCGCCGGAGACACCCGCGTCGCGCAGGCCTTCCCGCTTCGCCGCGTTGTTGACGGCGAAGATCAAGCCGAGGCCGACGGCCGAGAACACCAGCAGCGAGGCGAAGATGGTGAACAGCAGTGGGGCACGGAACGACCGCGTGAAGCCGCGTTGCCCCTGCTCCCCCGTGTTCCGCGGGCGCTCCCGCAACATCTCCATGCGGCGACAATACGACCTTCGTCGTAGGACCGACAGCGATTCGGATGTGATTGGGTCGAACGACTCAGACGGCCCGGGACGGCACCTACCAGCACCGACGCGGCATCAGCGTTCCGGGTGCCGCTGCTGGAGGATGCGGCCGATCGCGTGGGCCATCAACCGGAAGGCCGTCAGCGCCGCCACACCGTTCACGTCGTTGCCCGGCACGAACTCGACGAGGTCGAAACCGACGATGCGACCCCTCGCTGCCACCGCATCGATGACGTCGAGACCCTGGAAGTACTGCAGCCCGCCGGGCTCGGGGCCGATCACCGCCGGCATGGTGGTGGGGTCGAAGCCGTCGGCATCGATGGTGAGGAAGATGTCGCTGCCCTCGGGAATCACGTCCGCCACCGGTGCCACGCCATCACGGTGGAACGTGCGGGCATCGAAGAAGTGCACGCCCCGGCGCAGCGCTGCTGCGGCGTCCTCCGGACGCGCTGAGCCCACGCCGCGACGGCCGATCTGCACCATCGTGCCGACGTGGGGCATCTCCGAGCAGCGGCGCATGGTGGACGAAAGCCCCCAACGCTCGCCGCGCACTTCGTCGCGCCAGTCGATGTGCGCGTCGATCTGCACGATCGTGATGGGGCCGCGACCCTCGAAGGCCTGCAGCAGCGGAATCGGAACACTGTCGTCGCCCCCCATCACCACCGGCACGGCACCGGCATCGAGCACGGCCCGGCACGCCGTGCGGATGCGGTCGCGGTTGCCCGGCGAGTCGGACGCGTCGAACTCGAGGTCGCCGGCATCGACGGCGGTGCAACCGGTCGGCACGGGCTCGCCCCCGAGGTCGAAGTTGAGGTGATGGCGGGTGGTGGCGTAGGTGGTACTGGCCCCACGGATGGCCGCAGGGGCGTCCTTGCAGTACGGGCCCACCCACTCGTAGGCGGTGGCACACGGCGCCCCGAACACCACCACGTCACAGCCGTCGGGCAGCGAGTCGATCGGGTGATGGTCGAGGCCGAGGAAGGTGGTCGCGGCCTCGGCCCCGAACAGGTGCTTCATGTCAGCCATGTCGCGCACCCTAGTCAGGGGTGGCGCAGGGGCTCAGGCCGACGCTGCGCTGCTGCCCAGGCCGAGGGGCGAGGCCCACTCGTGGCGCACGTGGTCGATGTGTCGGGCCATCAGCGAGGCGGCGCCTTCCGCATCACCGGCCTCCACGAGGTCGATCAACTCCACGTGTTCGCGCAGCGTGGGCAGCAGTTCGTCGCGATCGGCCAGGGCCGACGCACCGTAGATCCGCGAGCGAATGCGCAGCGATGTCACCAGCGACACCAGGTTCCGGTTGCCGGCCTGCGCCAGCAAGAGCGAGTGGAAGTCGAGGTCGAGCTTGTTGTGCATCACGAACTCGCGGCGGGCGCCCGCCGCGACGATCGCCTCTGCGAGGGTTCGCAGTTCGGACAGCACTCGTGGGGCGATGCCTCGCTCGGCAACGGAACGAACCGCCGACACCTCGAGCAACAGACGCAGTTCGGTGAGTTCGTCGAGTTCCCGCTCGGAGAGTTCCGCCACACGGAAGCCCTTGTTGCGCACGGTGAGGATCAGACCCTCCTTGACGAGGTCGAGCATCGCCTCACGAACAGGGGTGGCCGACACACCGAGTTGCTGGGCCAACTGCGGCGCCGAATAGGTCACGCCGGGTCGCATCTCGCCCGAGATCACGGCCGCCTGCAGTGTGCGCAACACCTCGTCGCGCAGGCTCGGCCGCGTGCCGATGACCTCCAGTTGGGACATGTCGCCCTTCGCTGCCACGAGGGCATTTCTACCACATCAGCCTTGCGGAAGTCAGTGCCATGTCACACAGCAGTGTCCTACGTTGACCCCCGTGAGTAGGTCGATGGTGGTCGTCGGGGGCGCATCGCAGGGCAATGCCGGCTTCATGTGCACCACGCTGTTCACCCCCTACAAGGACGCGAAGGTGGCCGAGCCGACCGGCATGCTCGACGGCGACGAGTTGCGACGCATCGTCCCGGCACTGTCACCTGCCATCACGGCCTGCTACGAACTCGTCGGCGACCATTCCATCGACCCGCGGGTGTTCGTCCGGTCGCTCGCCGGCGCCCTGCGCGAACGAGGCGCCACCCTGCTCGAGCACGCCACTGCTCACCCACGCCGTGATATTCGAGGAGGCCCACGTCGTGGCCACCCCGTTCGCCGATCGCATCCGCCTCGGCGGCACGATGGAGTTCGACGGCATGCAGCCGAGGTTCGACCAGTGCTGCGTCGACGCCATCGTGGCGTCGCTGCGCACGTTCGTGGAACTCGACTTCGGCGTAGCCAGCGACACATGGGCGGGCGGACGGCCGATGAGCCCCGACGGCCTTCCATTGCTGGGACGACCGAAGGATCTCTCGAACGTGGTGATGGCCGGCGGGCACGGCATGTTCGGCCTCAGCCTTGCTCCGGCCACGGCCCTGGTGGTGAGCGAACTCATCGGCGACGGCCGCGCCGACACCGACCTCGCGGCCTTCCACCCCGACCGCTTCACCCTGCGTCGCCTGGTGGCCTGACCCGCCCGGGCGTCAGTTGGCGAGGCCGACGATGCGGGCGACGAACACAAACAGGATCGCCAGCGACAGCAGGGTCTGGTACATCATCAGCGCCTTCACGCGCCGGGAGACCACGTCCTCCGAGGTCGGGCCGAATGTCGAGTTCGTGTTGAAGGCGATGAACATGTAGTCGACGACGTTCGGGCGGTGGTCCGCTGTCCCTTCGCGTGTGGGGAACACGAACGCCCCGCCCGAGATCACCCGATCGCACCACCAGTACCAACCGGTGAAGACGACGACGATGAGCAGATAGGCGGCGCCGAGGTCCCACAGACCCCACAGCAGGGAGTCGTCGCGGGTGTGGCCCGAGGCCACCATCAGCACCACGTTGAACGTGACCTGCACCGTGGCCATCAGCAGATAGGCGAACGCGAACCGATTCGTCCTCGACGCATCGCCTCGTGCCGTCGCCACCAGCAGCGCAATCGCCATCGCGACGAAGACGCCCGTGGTGAGTCCGTCGACGAGCACCAGCACGTCGGCCGCAGCATCGGAGAACACCGCGCCGGCATGGATCTGCCACGACGCCACGATGTCGAGCACCTGCACCACGAGCAGGCCCACCGCCAGGGACAGCCCGTGGCGGCCCCCCGTGCCCTCGGTACCCGCGCTGCGCCCCACGGAGTGAAACCAGTGAATGCGCTCGTCCTCCCGAATGAGAGGTCGGACCGAAACGAAACAGCCCGGCCGTGGGGCCGGGCTGTTCCATTTGGAGCGGACGACGAGATTCGAACTCGCGACCCTCACCTTGGCAAGGTGATGCTCTACCAGCTGAGCCACGTCCGCATGTGCGTCCTGCAATCTAGCGACCGCACCCCTCGGGTGACAACCGGCCGCCGCAGGGCGAGGGTCAGCCGCGCTGGTCGGCCGGGCGCAGGTCGACGCGCAGCACGAGGATTCCATCCTCCACCGCGCCCACCGCGTCACCGATGATCGCGAAGTCGCGGAAGTCGGTCTGCGCCTGCTTCACGAAACGGGCGCGCTCGTCGCCGGCAACCGGTGGCAGCGGGCGCTGCTTCACGGCGTGGGCACGTTCGCGGAACCGGGCGAGCATCGCTTCGACGTCGAGTGAATCGGCCATGGCCCCACGGTACCGGCAGACACCTCAGTCGGTCGAACCATCCGTGACCGGCGCAGGCCCGGACTTCAGCAGCGGGTCGGCGAGGTCGCCGAGGTCGTCGAGTCGCTCCGCACGGTCGGCCTCCGCCGCTTCGAGGTCGACGGGGTCGGGCGGCACGAACTGGGGAGTTGCGCCGTCCGGGCGGGCCTCGTCGAGCCGCCGACGGCGTCCGGTGAAGTCGTCGAGCAGCCACTGCCGTCGGCTCATCACCTCGAGAGGCCCGAGCGCGGGGTGCTCGACCTTCGCCGAGCGCCACCACAGCCAGGTGCCGACACCCAACGCCAGCGCCAGCAGCAGCAGGCCCCCGGCAGCCAGATACACCGTGCGCGCATTCGTGGGGTCGTTGAACGACCCCTCCGCGAGCAGCGCGATCGACCGGTGCATGACCGCAAGTGTCGCACGCCGCGGTGGGCGAAGGGGCATCCGTTCGGCCATGCTGTAGGCGTGGATGTCGTCTGGGTCGTGCTGTTCATCGCCGTGATGGCCGGGCTGTGGTGGTTGGCCTACCGCATCGAACCCCACTACTCCAGCAAGGACGGCCGCCGGTTCCTGTGCACCGCACAGGAGATCGCCGGCGGCGAGCCCACCGGCCGTCCGAAGGAGACCCGGGTGATCGTGATGGACGACGGCGCCCTGCACTGCAGCCAGAAGCGGATGATGCGCCGGTCGGGTGCGCTGTGGGTGCTGGTGGGCAGGTCGCCGACGCCGCCGAAGCGCCTCGAGGTGTTCGTGGCGCAACAGTTCGAGGATGGTCGCGCGGTGCAGGGGCAACTGGCGATCCGCGTGCCTCGCAAGAGCCGGGTGGTGCCCGTGCTGGAGGCTGCCCTCGCTAGGCGCGAGGCTGCTCGAGGAAACGCTTGAGCGGCCGGCTGACCTGATCCAAGTCGATCAGGAAGCCGTCGTGGCCGTTGGGCGAGTCGACGAGCACGAACTCGCTGGGCGTGCCGGCGGCCTGCAGCGCCTCGTGGATCTGCAACTGCTGGTAGACGGGATAGAGGATGTCGGACGACACGCCCATCACCAGCGCGGGTGCGGTGATGCGGCCGAGCGCGATCTGAAGGTGCGGCGACCTGCCGCGCGACACGTCGTGAAGGTCCATCGCCTTGCCGATGACCGCGTAACTGTTGGCGTCGAAACGACGTACGAGTTTGTCGCCGTGGTAGTCGAGATAGCTCTCCACGCCGAACCGCTGCCACAGGTCGTGGCCCAGCGGCCGGTCCTTGTCGGCGAGGTCGCGGCCGAACTTCTCGGTGAAGGCGTTGTCGCTGCGGAACGTGACCTGGGCGATCTGGCGGGCGGTCGCCAACCCCTGCCACGGGCCCTGCCCCGGGCCGGCGTCGTAGTAGTCGCCGCCGCGGAAGTTCGGGTCGAGACGGATGGCCCGGCGGCCGATGGCCCCCCACGCGATCTGCTGCGCCGTGGACTGCGCGCAGGTGGCGATGGGGGCGATGCTGCCGACCCGATGGGGGAAGATGACCGCCCACTCCAGCACCTGCATGCCGCCCATCGACCCGCCCACCACCGCATGCCAACGCCGCACGCCGAGATGGTCGGCGAGTCGGGCCTGGGCACGCACCATGTCGCGGATGGTGACCACGGGGAACCTGCTGCCGTAGGGGCGGCCGTCGTCGGGGTGCGGCGAGGCCGGGCCGGTGGAACCCTGGCAGCCGCCCAGCACGTTGCTGCACACCACGAAGAACCGGTCGGTGTCGATGGCCTGGCCAGGGCCGACGGCACCCTCCCACCAGCCCGGCGTGGGGTGACCGTCGTCGGCGGCGCCCGCGGCATGGCTGTCTCCCGTCCACGCGTGGCACAGCAGCACTGCGTTGCTGGCGTCGGCGTTCAGGGAGCCCCACGTCTCGTAGGCAAGGGTGACGCCGTGCAGCGTGGCACCACTGTCGAGGGCGAATGGACGGTCGGCGGGGAACTGCAGGAACCGGCGCGAGCCCGCCGGGTCGCCCGGTTGCCACGCCCCGGTGGCAGGGGGCAGCGGGCTGCCCTGCGCTCGGTTCGTCATGCTGCCTCCTTCCCTCTCCGACCGGTGTCACGTCGCACGAGGGAAGCGGAGTTGCCAGGCCTGCGCCGGGCCACATCCCCACCTAGGTGGGAAGGCACCGTGGGGCTTCCACCCCGGTTGCCGGAACCCTTCCCGGGGGAAGGGGTCGCTCGTGATGCGTGTTCGCTCAAACGCTAGCAACGATCAGCGCGCGAAACGCTGCTCCATTTCCAGGTGGGCCGGC